>URRG01000028.1 GCA_900550095.1 uncultured Oscillospiraceae bacterium | reverse complement strand
CCCGGCTGCCGTTTTCAATAGTTGAGGGCTGTCTGCATGTATAACCAGTACGCCTTATCCCTTTCTGTTTTTCTGCTTATTTTTGCTGAGACTTGTATGCTTCCGTGGCTCCGGCTTCCCACTCCAAGCCTCCTTCTGCCTCCCATCGGGCGATCCCGGCTTCATATTCTTGCTGTACGTCTCCCGTTGTTGTGATCAGCTGGCAGAAAATTTCTTTTTCGATATTTTTCAGTGTAGAGCCATACATGGTTTCCGCTTCAAAAGAGGTGTAGATATAAGGCCATTCAATGGTAGACATTTCGTCTCCCATTGCCACGCCTTCGCGTGTCTGCTCATTCAACAGGCGGCGCTCCGCTGTGTTTTCGGGCAGCAGGAACTCAGAATATACATAAACGCCGTCGTTCCGGTTGGTGGTGCTGTCGTCATAGGGAGAGATCATTTCATATTTACCATTTTCTTCATCGGCCCACTTATAGTGTACGCCTTCTACACCAAGATAGGTCAAGAGGCTGCCTTCCGGGGACATAAGGTAATCCAATACGCGAACTGCGGCAGCTACGTCCTTGCATTGAGCGCTCACCATCGTCGCCGGTACATAGGAAACGTATTGTTTTCCCTGTGCGGCGGCACCGTCAGGCCCGGCGATAGCGGCAAAGTCAAAGGTAGGAGGAGGATCTTCCACATACCGGCTCGGCATCCAATTATTGGTTGGTCCCGGACACTGGAAATCAAAGGCGCCGACTTTTCCGTTCCACAGCTTTCCATAGCTGTCCATCGCGGGGATGGTGACGAAATCGGGGTCCATCAATCCATCCTGATACAGCTTTCTGAAATATGCAACCGCATCAAGGAAGTTTTCATGCTTCAATCCTGTGGTGACAGTGCCGTCCTCCAATTCAACGGGACGAAGTCCTCCGCTGGAAGCCGCGATTCCATACGCCCCCAGGATGTCGATAAAATTGTTCCAGTTTCCTACGATGGAAGCGCCGAGGCCGATAGTATCATTTTCTCCGTTGCCGTCCGGATCGTTATATGTAAATGCATACAATACGTCGTAAAGGGAATCCAAGTCCGTCGGCATTTCCTTATTGACAGCCTTGAGCCAGTCGGTACGGATACACATGTTCTGAGCGTAGGGTTTGGCGGCGGAAAAGACAGAATACATTTTTCCATCTTTGTTGACCGGAGAATCTCCTAAAACAGCGCCGAGTTCATTTTGTATGTTTTCCGCTTCTTTCAGGTATTCGGTGAGATCCGCAGCCATCCCGTTGTCCCGTATCTGTTCTGCGTCTGAAATGGTCGTTACCTGAAAGATATCCGGAAGGCTCTTAGAGGCGATTAACGTGTTCAGCTTGGAGGCTTCGTCCGCTCCGCTTACATAGGTAACAGACAGCTTGGTATTCGTTTCTTCACAAAGCTTTTGCAGCACGGTGTTGGTATCAGGCGGCGTATTGTCGCCTGATACAAGCCAGGTCAGCTCCGCAGGGGCGTCGGACGTCTGAGACGCCGAATTTCCTGAAGCGCCGGAGGCCGGGGTGTTTGACGGCTTAGAACATCCTGCCGAGGAGGCCAAAATCAACCCAGCCGTCAGAAGGAACATGCATTTCTTCAACGCTTTCATAACAGTCGATCTCCTTTGCAAATAAAATTAAATAAAATCTGAATGCTCCACATCCAGAGGACTATCCTTTATCCTTTGACAGCTCCCACAGTAACTCCCTTGGTATAATACTTCTGCAAATAAGGATAGACGATCAAGACTGGGATGACAGAAACAGCGATGGTTACCATTTTCAATGTTTCTTCTGTTACCTTGCTGGCCTCGCTTGCACCGGAGGTTCCTGAAAGGATGGCTCCTGAACCTGCCGAAGCAAAAATATTGCGCAGATAAACCTGTAAAATCTGCAGATCCGTGCTGTTGATATACAGGACGCCGTCCAGATAGGCGTTCCAGTTTGCTACGCCGTAGAACATGCCCACAGCGGCCAGAGTGGGCGCGGAGATCGGAAGAATAATCCGAAACAAAATTACGACAGGATTCGCGCCATCTATCCGGGCCGACTCTTCCAGACTTTGCGGGATCGATTTGAAATAATTCCTCATGATAAAAAGATTGTAAGCGCTCATGGCATTGGGAACCACCAACGCCCACATGGTATCGATCATGCCGAGATCATTGATGAGAAGATATGTTGGGATCATCCCTCCGTTGAAGAGCATCGTAAAGAAAATAGCCAGACAAAGGAACCGGCCTCCTTTAAGACGGGGAAGGGAAAGCGGATAGGCCAAAGCAGCCGTGAGGATAAGCCCCAGCGCGGTGCTGAGAACCGTTCGGACAATCGTATTCCAATAGGCACGGTAAATCTGCGGCTGCTGAAGCACCAGTTTATATCCCAGCAGGTCAAAGTTTCTGGGCCAGAAAAACAATCCTCCGCTGGAAGCCGCCTGGGAATTGCTCAGCGAATACATCAAGACATGCCAAAAAGGATAAATGGCAATAAAAGCGAGCAGAAGCAGGAGAAAGCCGTTGATCGCAAGCCCTATTTTTTCCCCAAGTGTTTTTCTCATAATTCCAGCCCCTCCTTCAGATCATGCTGCTGTCCGGATCTACTTTTCTGGCGATTGCGTTGGTAACGAGTACAAGCGCCAGGCCTATGACGGATTGGAACAGCCCCGCCGCTGTCGCCAGTGAGAATTGCTTGTTCTGCAGTCCCATACGGTAGACATAGGTGTCGATAATGTCCGCGACCTGATTGACGATCGAATTTGTGATGGCAAATATTTGGTCAAATCCCGCATACATGACTTCCCCAACGCGGAACATGAGCAGCACAATTATTGTGGACCGCAGGCATGGCATGGTGATGCTCCACAGCTGTCTCCAGCGGCCTGCTCCATCGATCGCCGCGGCTTCATAAAGCTGCGTATCGATCCCCATCAGAGCAGAAAGATATACAATCGTTCCCATGCCTGCACTTTTCCAGATATGCGTCACAACAATAAGGCCCTGGAATGTATCCTTATTGGTCAGAAGATTGGGAATGGTACCGGTATAGCCGAAGAACTCCGCCACGCTTTTGACGGCGCCCATGCTGGGGGAAAAGAGAGCGAACAGTAGCCCGTTGATAACGACCCATGACACAAAATTCGGTAAGATCACGGAAGTCTGGATCACCTTTTTAAATCGCCGGTTCGCTATCTCATTGATCATCAGGGAAAGAATGATGGGAAACGGGAAGCCAAGAATCAGTTTGAGCAAACTGATCGAAATATTGTTCCACAGCGCCTGACGAAAACCGGGCTGGGAAAAGAGTGTTTCAAAATTTTTGAACCCTACCCAAAGAGAAGCCTGCGGATTGAAAATATTATAATCCTGAAAGGCGATCGTTACCCCATACATCGGGATATACTTAAAAACCACAAAATACAGAAGCCCCGGCAGCATCAGCAAATACAGCATGTATTCTCTTCTGAAGTAAAGAAAGTGTTTTTTCTGTGGAGACATGTGCCCAATAGATGGGCTCTTAGCAGGGGATTTCATATGGCCTTCTCCTCCTAAACCACAAAATAACTATTTTATTTTGAATTATTAAAAATAAACTGTTGTCTATTCACAGTATAATATAATTAAAAATAATTGTCAATATTTTTATCTATATAAGACATAACTTTTCAAAATTATTTTGTTGGTTTTATCCCCCCTCTTTTCTCATTTGGGCCGGTAGACAGTTGCGGGGGCGGCAGAGGGGGATGCTTCTCCGGAAACAATCGCATACATGCTTTCGGCTGCCGAACGGAAATGGGAGATAAGCTCATCATACGGTCTGCAGCATACATCGACCACGCCGTGCTGCATACATTCCCCATCGAACCGTCCGAGCAGCGGCTGGTCGTTCATCTCAAAATAGTGCAGCCCGACACAATTTCTGGCAGACATGGCCTGCTGCATATAATACTCGCAGGCGCGGCCTCTTTCCTCCTGTGTTGCACTGGCCAGGAGCCCGCAGCTTAGAAGACCCCCGTCTCCGCCTCCAATATGCCATTCGCCTATCACACAGGGCTTGTCGATCTCACTGCGCACAATTTCAAGACTTTGTGCAGGAGAAGGGAAATAACAGTTGAATGAAACCAAATTGAAAAATTCACTTCCGGCAATTTCATTGCTGCTGATATGGTTATACCGCATTCCAAGATCCATATGATGCGGAGCTGCCCGCTTGAGGGCTTCATCCGGGACCCGGGAATATTCCCGCAAAAGGATCTCCCGCAAAGCGACAAAATCGGAGGCAGCTTGTTCGCTGAAAATGTCTGCATGATCAAAGGGCTGCTTCATATCGTCAAATGATGCAAAATGAGTGTTCCAAGCTTGGTTGAGTCGTGTGATACTTCCATATTTCTTATGCAGCACAGAAATCAGCGCATCTTTGCTGGCCAAGGGCTTACTGCTTGCAAAAACACGTTCCGCCGGATTTACATCCGCCTGGAACCGCCATTCCGGTTCATTGGTGATGAAATATCCGATTAGATAGGGGGAATCGGCATAGGGAAGCAGCTGTTCCGCGAAGCGGGCGCAGCCGTCGCGGTATTCCTGTGAGAAAACATCCGGAAAATCCCGGTAGATACAGTCTTTGGTCAAAGGGAAATTCTTCAGTGTCAGCACAAAGGGAATTTCCGCCTTGCGCAGGAATTTTTCCACATGCTCATCCTCGTAATTGTTAACGCCCACGCCGATGGTATTGAATCCCCAGCTTTTCAGGCGCGCGGCCTGGATTTCCGTCCACGCGTCCCACCACTGCTCAGGACCGAATACGCGGATCATGTTGGCGCGTGCAAAATTGAACATACGGCGTTTTTTTCCCGCTTCCACACCGTTTCTCTTGGCAAATTCGGGAATTTTATCCGCTGTTGTCCAAGCGTCCCGATAATCGGGATCTCCATCGTCCGGAAGCCAGGAAAAAAGATTTTCCATACGGTCTGTGAACCCATAGACGCCCATCCGCGACCCATAGCACATCCCGTTGCTGAAAAATGCAAAGCCGTCCGGATCCACCAGCCACCATCTGTTCCCGTCGAAATGCGTGTGAAAATAACCCGTGGCGTCAAATTTTTTCTTCAGCCATCCGCCATAGCGGCTCCAGCCCTCCGGATATCCGGAAGCGGCGCGCGCTTTTTGACGCTCAGACAGCAGATATTCACGCAGTTCCTCCATGCTGTGCGTTTTATTTTTCCATTCCTTGTCACGCCACTGCCCCAATTCGTCTACCATCGGTTCTCCGCAAACCTTCATCTCCGGAAGAGAATCAGCCAGGAACACGTCAAACAGCGAGACAGAAGAAAACCGGCGGCTATAACCCGAATGCACTTCGATTTCAACCGCCCGCATTTCTGAGATATCACATGGCTTGCAGTGCGCCATCCCCTTGAGCATACCGGGCTGCGTCAGCAAAAAGTAGGCCTCCGAATGCAATGCGTTTAAGTCCAGAGCCAGACGGACCCGTCTTCCGGGAATCATCTGATACATCAAATAGTTGCGTTGTTCGCCGGGATCTGGTTGTTCTTTTTCAAAATATACATGAAGGTTTGTTTCTGCATCCATGTCGGAAAGCATATCGAGGACGAGGTATCTGTATCTGCTCCAATCGATTCCCGCAAATGTTCCCGACGCTCCTTCCATTCGGATACGCACCAAATCCTCGCTGGGCGCCACGGTCAAAGCCTCATTATGCGCGCAAACTCTCCCTTGCACGATCGTCATGCATTCCCGGGGAATCTGTACCTTCGTCATGAAATCTCCTCCTGTCTTTGTTTTGTCTGTTTGCTGATACTTATCATCATATACGTTTCTTTGGATTTGTCAATAATTTTTATCAGAAAAAGTAATTAGTTTTGAAAAAAGTATTGAAATTTTAGAGCAACCATCTTATAATAGGCTGTAGAATGATAAAAAAGTGGGAAATACGAATAATCATGTATGGATCATACATTTTTATATCTTTCCCGCACATTTTTAGATGCAGCAGGAGGTTTTCTCATGAGTTTTATGTTTAATCCCTACCCGTACGATGACCCCAACGCTATCAATCACATCTGTTTTGCAGATGAGAAAAAGAAGCAGGTTACAGCGAATTCTCTGGCTTCTGCCAAAGCCGCGGCTGAACAGGCCGGAAAACTTTTGGAAACAGAAAGGAAATGCGCTGTTGTGGCGGTAGATGGATATATCACCGCCCCTATGGAGCAATTTGCCAATCAGATGACGCTGCAGCTTGTGCAGAACGGTATTGCCGTAAAAATGATCAGTACGGAAAATCTATTTGAAAGCAGTGAAGAACTCCATCAAAAGCTGCTGGAGTATTTGCCGGAAGACCGCCGGACAGATCCGCCCCTGCTTTACGGCCGCCTTTACAAGGATGATATGCAGAGCCTGATGCGGCCAAAGGCCATCGAGGATATGAGAGAACGCCTCGAGAGCTTTCTGGAGACCGGTGAAGGGATCCTCATTCTGTATGGCTATGGCGCTCTCATCCGTGAGCTTCGCAGCTTTGCGGGACTGCGCCTTTATATTGACATGACACAGAAAAGGACGGTTTTGAATATCCGCGCGGGGGTATTTACAAATCTTGGTTCGCAGGAGCACCTGCCCGTTAACCAAGTGATCCGCCGCAGCTATTATGTGGATTTTGAAGTGGCTTCCCGTTTGCGCGGCGAGCTGTTTCGTCAGAATGAGGTGGATTATTATCTCACAGGAGATCGTCCTGAGCACATACAAATGATTCCTGCCCCCGTGCTGAAGGATCTGTTTTCTGTGATGGTGACGTATCCTCTGCGCTGCCGTCCCGTCTATATAGAGGGCGTATGGGGAGGGTTTTATGTAAAGCGTCTGCGCCATTTGCCTGAGGATATGAAGAACTGCGCCTGGGTCTTTGATTTGATCCCAATGGAAGTTTCCATCGTGGCAGATTTGGAAAGCATCCAGCTTGAATTCCCGTTCTACTTCTTTGTGCAGCTGATGGGAAAAGAGCTGATGGGAGAAAATCCTGCCAAAAAGTTTCATGGATACTTTCCCATTCGGTTCAACTACGACGATACGTTCCATGCGAGTGGAAATATGTCCATCCAATGCCATCCGGACGGCGACTATGTGCGCCGTCACAACGACGAACTGGGCCGGCAGGATGAAAGCTATTATATGGTCGTTACCGGACAGGAAGCTAAAACATACGTCGGTTTCCGCCAGGACGCGGATGTGGAAGAATTTATTTCCCTGGCCCGCCGGGCGGAAAAAACAGGGGAGGGCTTTGATCACGATGCGTACGTCTATTCTCATCCCTCTGTTGCCGGTCAGCAGTTCATGATCCCCGCGGGAACGATCCATGCATCGGGACGCAATCAGGTTATCCTGGAAATCGGCAGTCTGACCATTGGCTCGTATACCTATAAAATGTATGACTATGTGCGCAAGGATCTCGATGGAAACCTCCGTCCCATCCATACATGGCATGGGGATCATGTCCTGCGCCGCGACTTTCGTGAAGAATGGGTACGCGAAAATCTGATCCAGACTCCGCGCGTGATTCGCCGGGGAGACGGATTTGAGGAAACCATTGTGGGGCAGCACGATCTCCTATATTTCAGCCTGCGCAATGTGAAATTCTGGGAACGCTACACAGATGAGACAACGGACCGCTTCCATGTTCTGGTCCTTGTGGAAGGAGAAAAATGCACTATTCGTTCCCTGACAGATCCCTCGCGCTTTTATTCTCAGAATTATCTTGATATGGTGATTGTGCCGGCGGGCTTTGGACCATACGAAGTGATCAACGAAGGAGTCGGCAAGGTTACCATGCATAAAACGCTGCTGAAGGACGGCTATGAAAATGACGAATAAAGCCGGCTGTGTGTTAGGTATCGATGCGGGGGGCACCTTTCTCAAGGCGTCCCTCGTCAGAGCGGACAGAAGTTTTGTTTCCGAAAGCGTCATACGAATGAGAGCCTATTCAGAGGGGAGCGTCTCCGAAATTCGGGACGCTTTCCGCTCTCTTTGTACCGCGGCCGCCGCGCAGGCGGCTGAAGCTGGGGAAGATATCAAAGGAATCGGCATATGCGTTCCCGGCCCGTTTGATTATCAGGCCGGAACCAGCCTGATGAAGCACAAATACCGAGCGGTATACGGCATATCCATGCGGCCATGGTTCCGGGAGATCCTGGGCGGGATTCCTCTTTGCTTTTTACATGATTCTCATGCTTTTCTATTGGGGGCGCTGTGGCAGGAGAAGGAGACGTTTTTACGGGCTGCGGGCGTCACCATTGGGACAGGTTTGGGCTTTGCCTCCTGGAAAAACGGCAGCCTTCTGAAAAATGATGCGGGAGGCCCCGGAATCAGCATCTTCTCACGCCCCTATCGTCAGGGAATCAGCGAGGATTATGTGTCCAGGAGGGCCGTTATCCGGAATTTTTATGAATACGGCGGGCAAGACAGCCGCATTGATGCGGCAGAAATCGCTGATTTGGCTTTGCAAGGAAATGCCGCCGCCGTTAAAGCGTTTCAGCAGCTGGGAGCCGATTTGGCGCGTATCGTGCATGATATCCTCGTGGAAAACCGATTTGAAGCTCTCTTTTTGGGAGGGGCCATTTCCAAATCGTATTCTTTGTTTCAAAAAAATCTGTGTGAATATCTGCATGATGTGCCTTCGTTGAAAAGGATTGCTCCGGCCTATGATATCGACACCGCGCCTATTTTGGGCGCAGTAAGAGCTGTTTGTGCGGTGGAGCAGGAAACTTCCCAGGTGTCCGGGCTGTTCACTTGAAAAAAATCTGATATAATATAAGACAAAATTACCTATTTTTTCTGAATATACAGAAGAAGGAGTGGATCCGCCGTGACAGGATGCTGCTTGAAACTCAAAGAACTGATGCCTTCCTTTTCGCCGAAAGAACAGAATATTGCCCGTTACATTATTGATTTTCCCAATGAGGTGGTTCAGCTCTCGATCAAGGAACTGGCTAAAACATGCCGCACCAGTGTTTCCTCTGTTGTCCGATTATGCAAATCCGCCGGTTACAGCGGATACAAAGAGCTTTGCAGAACGCTTTCTGCCGATATGGCGCTGATCCAGCAGGAAACGGTTGTATACAGTGACGTGCGTCCCGGCGATGCTGTTTCCTCCATCATCAACAGTGTGTGCAGCTGTAATATGAAATCAATCGAAAATACAAAAACTGTTCTGTCTGTGGAGGATGTTGAGAAAGCGGTTTCCTGTTTGTGCCAAGCGTCCAGGATTGACTTTTATGCGGTAGGAGCCACGGGAATCGTAGCGATCGACGCACACAATAAATTTGTCCGCATTCACAAAAATTCTATGTCCAGCACAGATCCGCATGAGCAGGTGTTGTATGCCACAAGCTTGAAAAAAGGAGACGCCGCCGTATTTTTCTCATACAGCGGAGATACCCGGGATCTCCTTGAAACGGCCGATATTGTCCAAAAAACTGGAGCGACTATGCTTAGCATTACGCGGTATAATAAAAACCCTTTGGCCCAAAAAGCAGACATTGCATTGTATTGTTCTTCCCCCGATGCTTTGATCCGAAGCGGTGTCATGAGCCAGCGGATCGGCTTGCTGACAGTTGTGGATATTTTATATACTGCTGTTGTCAGCCAGACATACGATCAAGTGCATTATGCTTTGGATCAGACGCGCTTGGTTTCTGCACATAAGCATATCAATATGCAGGGAACGGATTTCAGCAGTCTTTAATTTTCATATGGAACGGAGCGGGGCCGCAGTCTTTGAAAAACCTCAGCCCCGCTTGTTTTTATGCCCGTACGCTGCCGTGTTCCATCAAACGCCGTCGTATGCTTTTCGGCAAGTTATTCAAACAGCTTCATATATTCTCTCATAAGCCATGGCAAATCCTCCGGACGTCGGGAAGTCACCAAACGACCGTCAACGACAACCGGGGCATTTTCATAGACAGCTCCCGCGTTTTTCAGGTCGTCGCGGATCCCGGGGTAACAGGTGGCCCGCTTCCCCTGCAAAACACCGGCGGAAATCAAGAGCTGCTGGCCGTGACAAATAGAAGCCACCGGAAGCTCTTTTCCCATAAACCATTTTACAGCTTCCAAAGCCGACGCGTTGAGCCGAAGCTTTTCCGGCGCGCTTCCACCCGGCAGATACAGCCCGCTGTATTGAGAAAGCTCCAGTTCCTCCAGCCTGACGTTTGACGGAATGGCAAAATGATATTTTCCTGCTACCATGCCCTTATCAAAAGAAGCGACCTCGGGTTCCAGCCCCGCTTCCAAAAGCCGGTAATAGGGGTATAGCACTTCTGTGTCGTCATAATTGGGTGCTGTTATGATCAGGATTTTCATTCTTTATCTCTCCTTAAATTCAGGACTGTACTGTAAAGTTCAATGAAAATGGAAGACCCGTCAGCCTATGAGGTACAGTTGTTTTACCATAAACACAATGTACGCCCAGTAGGGAGACGAGTCTTCATGGCAAAAGTCTTCAGGAAAGCCGCCTGAAGGGCTGCGGCAGAATGGACTTTCGTCCCTGCGGAAGGTCTTGTACTCCAGCTCAGTGCGCCGGCCTCGATGTATCTAAAGAAGCGCAGACAGGAGACTTTGACCGTTGCGTGGGGGTATGGGCTGATTTTGTTTTCTGCCTTTTCATGTTTGTTTTACGGTGCCTTCGGGGCGATCAATCCGGGCTCAGATTTCCGAATAGTCGAAATCAAGAAGCTTGGCGATTATTCTTAGTTCCCGGCGGAAATCCCCGCCGGCCACTCCGTAATGCTGCGTTACGCCAATCTCAAGCAGCTTACGGAAGAATTCCTCCACAGGAATACGGGGGCGGAATATGCCATGGGAATAGCCTGCCAGGAAATGGCTGGTTTCCAGCGCATCCACAAGACTGCATACCATTTTGAACCGGCCGTTGCACTGGGAAACATGCACCATGGTCTTTTCGCCGGCTCCGATCACATTCCAGGCAAATGGGGCCCCGGCATGTTTATACTGGGATTTTGCAAAACGTGTATCCGTTGAAATGATAGTTTTCCCATCCGGATCGGTGTAATCGTTCGGCCCGGCATGCCCCGCGGCAAAGGTTCCGTCCCTTCCGTCAATGTAAAAGGGCTCCACAAAGCTGACATGGCGCCCCGAGAGCTTTCGCAGAAGATAGCAGGCAAGCCCTCCTCCGAGATCGCCTTCCGGCGTTACCATCACATCGTCGGCATCCGTGCAGGGAGAAAACCCCGGCCGAAGGCCGATATGGTTCATAAGCGCCGGATTGATGTCGTTCAGAACCACCAGCTCCGCATGATGCTTGCGGGCCAACGATTCTACTGCTAACGAGCTTTCCACGGAGGCGAAA
The DNA here is from genome assembly GCA_900550095.1 of uncultured Oscillospiraceae bacterium. Classification (GTDB taxonomy): domain Bacteria; phylum Bacillota; class Clostridia; order Oscillospirales; family Acutalibacteraceae; genus UMGS1264. The sequence continues at coordinate 928 of URRG01000028.1, read as the reverse complement.
AATTTATCTCTGCGAATCTGCTTGTCGGAAGGATAGCGCCGGAGGATCTTTTCCATCACATCCTCTGTTTTTTCCCTGCGGATTTGTGTGATTTCGTCTTCCAGTTCCGCCACAGTCAAAAAATGGAGCTCAGGCCCTACCTTCATGAAAATGTCATACGGATCCACATAGGTCGCCCACATGGCTTCATTGTATGTGGGCAGAAGAGCAAAAACAGTTTGCCTCAGTTCTGTACGCAGGCAGGCCGCTTTAGAAAAGCTTTCCGCCTGTTCCATTACAACGTTTAAGCTGCCCAGCGCGGTGAAAAGCAGCGGTCTGGCAAAACGGGCGATAGATCCTGAAGCCTCCAGCGCTCCTACAAGGCCCCCGGCGGATAAAAATTCAATGAAGCGCTCCTCTTCAAGAGAGTCCTCAAATCCGGGCTGCTCCCGTGAAATGGATGCAAATAAGATCGGCATGTCCTCTCCGATATCGCGTAAAAAGCGGATCCAGGCAAAATCATCAGACCAGGATAGGAAATGAGCAAAAATGCAGTCTGCCTTTTTCAGACGAAACATTTGAACGGCCCGCTCTACCTGTTCCCTGGTGTAGACTACGCCGGGATAAACCTTTTCAGCAAAAGAAAAGCGTGCGACAATAGTTTCTGCTTCACGTTCTTTCCGTTCCCAGTACATCCCGCTTTCGGTTCCTGCTCCCAGATCATGAAAACGCGGGGGCGCGATCAGCAGGATCCCAACAACAGGCCGGCGAAGATTCAGTGCCACAGGACATCCCTTCTTTCCTTTATTTAGGTTTATTATAAAATTCCGGGATGTTTGTGACCAGAAAAAGAAGTTGGATAAATCTGCAGCTTAGATAAAGCCTCTACCAACCAAAAGGGATAACTTCCACATGCTTTGATTTCCATCAGCACTTGATCTTTTTCAAA
>URRG01000027.1 GCA_900550095.1 uncultured Oscillospiraceae bacterium | reverse complement strand
CGCCGCAGCGCGGCATATGCCGGGCATCTGTCCCATACCGCGCTACCGGGTCAGGCAACCCGGTGGAGCATAGCCGCAAAATATGAAGAATACGTATTGAAAAAAGAAAGAAGGTATCGCAATGAACGGAAAAATGAAAACAGCCGTCATGACGGGCATCGGTAAAATGGCCTTTGTGGAAAGAGACATCCCCGTCCCCAAAAGCAACGAGGTGCTGGTAAAGCTGGAGTATGTCGGCATATGCGGAAGCGATATGCACTACTATGAGACCGGCGCTATCGGCAATTTTGTGGTAAAGCCTCCCTTTGTGCTTGGGCACGAGCCCGGCGGCACCGTGATAGAGGTGGGCAGCGATGTGAAGCACCTGAAGGTCGGAGACCGCGTCGCCCTGGAACCCGGAAAAACCTGCGGCCACTGCGAATTCTGCCGCCAAGGAAAATACAATCTCTGCCCGGACGTAATCTTTTTCGCCACTCCCCCCGTAGACGGCGTATTCCAGGAATATGTGGCTCATGAGGCGGATCTCTGCTTCAAGCTCCCGGAGAATGTCTCCACTCTGGAGGGAGCCCTGATCGAACCCCTTGCGGTCGGCTTCCATGCGGCAAACCAGGGAGGAGCGCATATAGGGCAGACGGCCGTAGTGATGGGAGCCGGGTGCATCGGCCTGGTCTCCATGATGGCTCTCAAGGCCGAGGGCGTTTCTCGGGTATATGTGGCGGATATCATGGAAAAACGCCTTCAGAAAGCTCTGGAACTGGGCGCGGACGGCGTCATACATGCAGGCGAGGAAAATACGGCTGAAGCCGTCATGCGGCTTACAGAAGGAGCCGGCTGCGATCTGGTGATCGAAACCGCCGGCACGGAAATCACCACCCGCCAAGCCATTGAGGCGGCGAAAAAAGGCGGGACGATCGTTCTAGTGGGCTACAGCAAAACCGGGGAAATGACTCTTCCCATGAGCATGGCCCTGGATAAGGAGCTCACTTTCAAAACCATCTTCCGCTACCGCCATATCTACCCTATGGCCATAGACGCCGTTTCCTCCGGCAAGGTCAATCTCAAAGGCATCGTAACGGACATATTCGATTTTGACGACATCCAGAACGCAATGGACCGCAGCATTCAGGATAAGGCAGATATCGTAAAGGCTGTCGTGAAAATGCCGGGGGCTCCGCAAGAATAAACGATACGTAAGCAATACGCCGGAAGAAAACGCTTTCCGGTCCGGCGCAACCGGCCCACAGACCCGCGAAACCCAGAGAAACCCTAAAAGCAGAAAAACCGCCCTGAAGCAGGAAAAAGCCTGTTTCAGGGCGGTTCCGTTTTTCCTCATTGTAAACAGCATCCGTTCCGGAGCTCAACCGAGCCGACGGGAAATAGAGATACGGGCGCATCGGGGCCGCAGCCGCGCCGTACCGGTACCGGCCCTGAAACGAAACGCTTCAGCCCTTCCCGCCTTTCTCCTCCATCCGGGAAAGAAGACGGATGGCGGCGTACCCGGCGGCAAGGGTCAAAATGCAGAAGAGGATATCCCAAGAGACGGGAACGCCGGGAAAAATCGCGGCGATAGAGCCCAGGATAAATCCCAGGATGATCAGATATGTGGGCTGAGGATGCCGTTTCATGGCGGTCTCCAGCAGTTTGGTAGTCAGAAGGATCCCCAGCGCCAGCCCCAGGGCCAGGGGGATGAGAAAAGGAAGATACAGCGTTCCGACAGCCCGCATGGTCTCGTCATAAAGCCCCATCAGAAGAAGCAGATAGGAAACGCTGATGCCGGGCAGGATCAGTGCCACCGCCGCTATAAAGCCGGAGAGAGCCAGAAGCAGGAAGCCGACGGCTCCCGGTTCCATCCGGGCGGCTGAAGCCGCGGAGGGCAAAAAGGAAAGCAGAATCACGGCCCCGGCCCCCAGAGCGATATAAAGAGGGATTTTTATAGAAAAGGACCGCACCCCCGACTGCCGGAAAATCAGAGGGATTCCCCCAGCCACAGCGCCGATGAAAAAATACATGGCGGGCAGAGGGTAGAGCTCGATAAGCCCCAGAAGGGGCCTCGCAAGAAGCAGCATCCCAGCCACCGCTCCCGCGCAGAACAGAAGCAGAAAGACGAGACTTTCTCTTTTATGCTTCATGAAAGAACTGACGGAAGAGATCAGCCTGTCGTAAATGCCGATGATCATAGCCATGGAACCGCCGCTCACGCCCGGAACAAGCATAGTGCCGCCTATTACAAGGCCCTTCAGAAGAACACCGAAAGAATCCAGCAGCAAACAAATTTCCCCTTTCACTGGATACTGCACAGCCCCCGGCGGGCATATGCTTAAACGGCGGAAAGGGCCGTGGTTCTCTACCGATCCCTAAGTCCGCGTTCGTGCGGTTCTGCGGCCCGCACAGCCGCACGGCTGTATAAATCTCCCGGCCCGCCGGATCGCGGCGGCACAGCGCATTCCTGAATCTCAGTACAAACGCGGAGCCGTGCCTTCCGCCGGGGAACGGGCCGCCTGCAGCTCCTCACAGCCTCTGCCGCCGCCCTTCATACAGCATTTCCACAAGGCCGGGTTTTACGCCCTGCTCCTGGAAAAACATGAAAGAGCAGACCAGAAAACCGCCGTCAGGAATTTTTCATAACCACGCTCTCCACCACGTCGGCCACATGTTCGCATACGTCGGCGCATTTTTCCAGGTAAGCGTAAATCTCCCGCCAGGCCAGAATTGTGAGAGGATCGCTGCATTCCGTGTGCAAGGCGCGCATGCTGGCGATAAAGAGGGCGTCAGCCTCCTCTTCCATGGAATTGATGCGGACAATATGGTCATGCAGGGTCTTGGAACGTTTGAAATCCGCAAATTCCCGCATCATCTCTCTGACGGCTTCGCAGGAACGGACCACCACCCGCGCCAGCTCCAGGGAGTCGGGCCGGATGCTCTGCACATTGTTGTAATAGATGCGGATAAGCACATCCTCCACCTTATCGGTGAGCTCATCTATATTCTGGCTCAGAAGCATGATGTCCTCCCGCTCGATGGGCGTGATAAACGCTTTGATGAGCGCGTTCAGAACGGCATGCTTTTTCTTGTCCGCTTCATGCTCCACCGTGTGGATGTTCTCCAGAGCAGCCGGCAGCGCCTGAGGGTCAAAGGTCTTCATGGATTCCTCCAGCAGGTGGGCCGCCTGGCAGGCAGAATCCGCGCAGGAAATAAAAGAATCGTAATAAAAGGCATCCTGTTTTTTTGACATTTTTCTTCTTCCTTTCCGTATCAGACAGGCGGATTTCCGCCGGACTTTCGAACAAACAAGAAGCCGGGAACCGCCGCTTCCCATGGCACGGCTCTCCGCAGGAACGGCCCCCATGCGCCGGAAGCGCGGCCGTTTCCGGCCAAAGGCCCAGGCCTGAACCGACTCCTAACTCTAAAAGGCCGCCATAAAAAGCTTCGCCATGGCGTAGCTGATGAGGCCGCAGCCGGGGAACGTAAAGACCCAGGTGAGAACCATATCCTTCACAACGCCGAAATTGATGGCCGAAAGGCGTTTGACCGCACCCACGCCCATGATGGCAGTGGTCTTTGTATGGGTGGTGGAAACGGGGATGCCGAAGAGGCTGGAATACAGCAGGCAGAGGGCGGCGGAAAGATCCGCCGAAAAGCCCTGGTATTTTTCCAGGCGGACCATGTCCATTCCCACAGACTTGATGATCTTTTCCCCTCCCACGCTGGTGCCCACTCCCATGACCACGCTGCAGAGAAGCATCATCCAAAGGGGTATAGCGATATTTTCCACGCTGCTCTGACCGCTGCAGAAAGCCATTCCCAGGAACAAAACGCCGATAAATTTCTGGCCGTCCTGGGCGCCGTGCATGAAGCTCATGGCCGCGGCCCCGAAGATCTGAGCGCCCTTAAAAAAGCGGTTGGTCCTGCGGCGGTCCATAGAGCGGCAGATACCCGTCACCGCCCGGCACACGAGCCAGCCGGTGGCAAACCCAAGCAAAAGGCTCAGAACCAGACCGTATAGGACCTTGGCCCATTCCCCCATGTTGATGCCGCCGATGCCGTTCTGAATGGCGATGGCCGCTCCGGAAAGGCCGGCGATCAGGCTGTGGCTCTCGCTGGTGGGGATCCCGAAAAGGGAGGCTCCCACGCTGTAGACCACGATGGAAAAAAGGGCCGCGCAGAGCGCTATGAGCGCCTGCCGGGTGTCGCCGCCGAAATCCACCATATTGCTGATGGTGGAGGCCACCGAGCTGTTGATCTGCGTCATGACGAACACACCCAGAAAATTGAAGACCGCGCTCATCCATATGGCGCTTCTGGCCGTCATGCAGCGAGTGGTGATACAGGTGGCTATGGCGTTAGGCGCATCTGTCCACCCGTTGACGAAAATCACCCCCAGCGTAAGCACCACTGTGATGCACAGAACAGGATTTCCCGCCATCTGCTGAAGAAAATCCGCAAAAGATACCCCCATCCGAGTCCCCTCTCTCCTTCTAAACCGCGGCATAAGAAAACGGGACCTCTGAAACGAAGCCCCGTCTATTCCCAGAAGAATACAGAAAAAAACGAAAAATCCCCTTTGGAAACGCTTTCCCTGCTTCTATATTGCTTTTTCAGCACTGCGAATAAATAGAAAGACATGCTTTCTATGACAGACTCCACCGCTTATTCCAGTTCCAATGATTCCAGAATACCAGCAAATCAGAAACCCGTCAATATAAAAACATATTCTTTGTTAAATGTATGGAAGATTTTTGATAAACCGCACACCTTTTGTAAATTTAGAAATACAGATACATAGAGCGGATCTGCTTTGGACATTCTAAGAAACGAAAAAATATTGATTTGCGGAAAGGAGACCGTTCCCATGTTTAAACATGAAAAGATGCTTTTCCACCCGGTCAAAGTGGAAAAGCCCAATCCCCAATACGCCGCGCTTCTGCAGGAGCAGCTGGGCGGAGCCAATGGCGAAATGAAATCCGCTATGCAGTATATGTCCCAAAGCTTCCGAATCAAGGACCCGGAGATCAAGGATCTCTTCCTGGATATCGCAGCTGAAGAACTGGGGCATATGGAGATGGTCGCCCAGACCATCAATCTCCTGAACGGCCATGATGTGGAAGCCGCCTCCGTAAGCGCCGGAGAAATCGAAACCCATGTTCTGCTGGGGCTGAATCCGGGCCTCATCAACGCCTCCGGCTATTCCTGGACAGCCGATTATGTCACTGTAACGGGAGATTTGTGCGCAGATCTTCTGTCGAACATCGCCTCCGAACAGCGGGCCAAGGTGGTATATGAATATCTCTACCGTCAGATTGAGGATAAAGAGGTCAGAGAAACGATAGACTTTCTCCTGAATCGGGAAGAGGCCCATAACGCTATGTTCCGGGAGGCCTTCAATAAGGTCCAGGATACGGGCTCCAACCGGGATTTCGGCACTACCAAGGCGGCAAAAATGTATTTCAGCATGTCCAATCCTTCCCCCGCCTCCGATCTCCCCGGCACCCCGGTGACTCCTGTTTCCTTCTCCTGAGCGCCGGATATCTGTGCATAAGGAACGTTTATACGCATGCAGGCCCGGCTTTTCCCTCTACGGACGTATTCCCTCTGGGGCCGGCTGCCCTTTATAAAATGCGCAATGCCGTGAACAATCGTACAGCGGAAAATCCAACATGAATATATGAATAAAGAAAGGCGGGATACAACTTTATGATGTCATCCGTAATGCCTGCTATGAGGCTCTCTTCAAATCAGGACGGCACCTGCGACCTGATTTTGGAGTACAGCCGGGCGGATCTGTCCGCAGAATTTGCAAAGGAATTCGAAACCGGAAAAACGGCGGCGCCCGGCGGCAGGAGGCTTTCCGGCGCCGTGGCCTCCTACGCGAAAAAAGCCCGGATCAAAACCGTAAAAATCCTCGTCTCCGGCGTTTTGGTGGCCACTATGGCGTTTTCTTCGTTCATGGCGGCTATGGCGGCCACAGACCGTTACACCATGGGATACCTGTATGCGGGGACGGATATCCAGCAGGTGGAATACGTAAACCAGACGCAAAACGCTTTGGACACGGTCTCCCCCAGCTACTTCGACATCCGGGAGGACGGAAGCCTGAAGCTCAATTATCTGAGCCCCTACTTTATCAAAACCATGCACGACAGGGGAATGAAGGTCGTTCCGTTCCTGAGCAATCACTGGAACCGGGAGGCGGGGATCAATGCCCTGAAGGATCCGGAGGCGCTTGCCTCTCAGATCGCGGAATACGTAGAGGAATACGGGCTGGACGGCGTCAACGTGGATATCGAAAACGTCACCCATGAGCAGAGGGACTCCTACACGGAGCTTGTGCGCCTCCTGCGGGAGAAGCTCCCCAGCCATAAGGAGATTTCCGTAGCGGTTGCGGCCAACCCCAACAACTGGCAGACAGGATGGCACGGCTCCTATGATTACGAAGCCCTGGCCAGGCATGCCGACCATCTGGTCATCATGGCCTACGACGAGCACTATGAAGGCGGGGAAGCAGGGCCTGTAGCCAGCTTCGATTTCGTGGAAAATTCCATCCGGTACGCACTTTCCCATGCCAGCCCGGATAAAATCGTCGTGGCCGTCCCCTTTTACGGACGTGTCTGGGGGCTGGACGACAGCCGGATCAAGGGCAAAGGAATCAGCAGCGCGGCGATACAAGAGATCCTGAAGAGCTGCGAGGCCGCCGTTTCCTACGACGAAGAAAGCCAATCCGTAAAGGCGGAATTCACCATCACGGAAGACAGCGGCACATTCACGGCAGGCGGCGGAACCGTCCTGCAGCCGGGGCGGTATGTTGCCTGGTTTGAAAATGACCGTTCCTATGAGAAAAAACTGGGGCTCATCGAAAAATACGACCTTAAGGGCGCAGGGGCCTGGTCCCTCGGCCAGGAAGATCCTTCTATCTGGGAGCACTACGAAGGATGGGTGGAGGGCGGCGGATCCTCTTCAGAGGAACAGCCCCCCGTTTCTTCCGGTCCGGAGGGGAACACAGGCGGCTCCGGAAGCACGGATGCCAACGGCCCGGCGTCCTCAGGCCCGGCAGAAGGCGGGGAAAGTGCCGGCGGTTCCGGAAATGGAAATACGGGGAACACAGGGAACACAGGAAGCACAGGGAATACCGCGGGTTCGGGGGGCTCCTCCGGGACGGCGCAGCCGGATGCTTCCCGTCCAACGCCCCCCTCTCAAAATTACACGGTGCACAGAGTCCAGAAAGGAGATACCCTTTGGAAGCTGGCCCAGCGCTATTTGGGGGCCGGGAACCGGTATCAGGAGATCAAAAATCTCAACGGCCTGAAAAGCGATACCATTTACCCCGGAACACAGCTGAAAATCCCCGCCGTCGCCGGGGAAACAGGAAACGCGGGCGGCTCCTCCAACACAGGCGGCTCAGCAGGCCAGGGAAATCCGGAAAGCGGTGCTCCGTCTCTTTCCTATACGCGGTATACGGTAAAGAGGGGCGACACCCTCTGGAATATCGCCAGGGCCCGCCTGGGTTCCGGCAGCCGGTACCGGGAGATCATGCAGCTCAACGGCATGCGCACAGATACCATCTACCCCGGCCAGGTTCTAAAGCTTCCGAAATAAGGGCCTTGATTTTCATGGGTCATTTAGAGAAACAGATGTCCTGCTCCGAGAGGGGCGGCTGTACTATACCGTTTACTGGAGGCATATGCCGACCAGCCGTGAAGGCAGAAAACGGGCAAAACGTAAAAGGGAGAACGGCGCAACGCCGTTCTCCCTTCTGTTTGGCGGCCACCATTGCGGAGCACAGGAACGCACAGAAAACATCTGCGACGAACCAAAGATGAACCAAAGCGGCGAAAAAACATATACTGTAGCGATACCATTACAGCCCGCAGCGGCTTTGGAAACGCTCTGCACATCCCTTCATTGAGCGAACAGGAGCTGCCGCCGCATTTACGGCTCTTACATTTTGAAAGAAAAAAGGGCGCAAAACGGAGCGCACATGTCACATACTGTCCCGTCCGGCTTTCCGCTCTTCAGCCCGTCCGCCTCATTGCGTATAACCGGACATATCAGAATCTCTGTTTAGAAAGTAGGAAGAAATATGGACCCATTTACCCGCCGTTCTTCTTCATATCCCCGCTGCAGCTGCCCATACTTCCATGGAAGCTGCGGTCCCTCCGTCTGCTGTGTAGGTCCCCCGGGCGCCACGGGCCCTACAGGTCCCAACGGCCCTGTTGGCCCAGCCGGACCAACGGGACCCACAGGCGCTGCAGGTACTTCCATGACCGGAGCCACCGGAGCTACTGGTCCTGCCGGACCTACAGGCCCTACAGGCCCTGCAGGGGCTGCGGGAGCTACAGGAGCCGCCGCCGCCATCCGGGTGGGGAACGTCACGACCAGCGAACCCGGCTCCCTTGTGACCGTCTCCAACAGCGGCACCCCGCAGAACGCCGTTTTCGACTTTTCCATCCCCCGGGGAGATACCGGACCGACGGGCCCCATTGGCCCAGCCGGGCCAACAGGGGCAACAGGAGCAACAGGAGCAACGGGACCTACCGGGGCTGCAGGCCCTAAAGGGGAGGATTTCGAGGGCTCTTTTGCCTCTTTCTATACGTTTCTGGCCCTTTTCAATGACGGGGAACTGATCCCTCTTTTTGCCGATACAGCCGATCCCATGGGAAATATTACGGCGGCGGATCCCCAGCATATTTCTCTGCAGCCCGGATATTACCTGATTTCCTGCTCAGTTTCCGCTCTCCTTTCAGCCGCGGGATATATGCAGATAACCCCCAGCTATAACGGAAGCTCCCATTTGGATAAGGGCATATACTACGCCACTTCCGCCAACGGCTCCAGCGCCTGCGGCTCCTTCTCCATTCTTATCAGTGTGCCTTCCCAAACTCTTTTTTCCCTGCATTACTCCGGCACTTCCGCCAGAGACGGTCAGGCGACCCTTACCTTCCTGCGGTTGGGAACCGTCCCGTGACCGGAGGGAGGCAGGCCGGTCAGCAAGGGAAAAAGCCGATTTTCCCCCGAAGAAGGATTTTTCTCCTTGACAAAAGCTGCGCCCTCCCGATAGCTTCGGGAGGGCGCAGCCAGCGCTCAAGCTGTTCAAATCGAGGATACGTATAGTGATAGCGTATACAGCCGCGGGCCGTTTTGCAGGGGTTCCCCCCTATCCGGCAGAAGCTGTAAAGGAAAGCGGGATCATCCTCTTGCATGCATACGGCGTCTGGCAGCTGTCAGAACCACCAGCCCAGCCCCGGAGAGGATCACAAGCGCCGCAGACGCAGAGGGTCCGGAGCCTTCTCCCGTAGGGGGTGCCAGAGGCGTATCCTCTTCGGGGATCTTCTCCGTAGGATCTGCGCTGGATCCAGAGTCAGAGCCTGTGCCTGAATCGGCGGAGCCGGTCCCCGAATTGCCGCCGTCCGGGTCGGGAGCGCCGGAAGGCGTCTCTTCATCGGGGATTTCCTCAACCACGGCATGGGCCGCCTTCAGGGCTGCCTTGCCGAAAACAGTCGCCGTTCCGTCCTGAAGCTCCAGTACGAATTCTTCCGCATTGCCGGGATCCCCGTCTCCATTCCAACGGACCCCCTCTCCGTCCTGATACCAGCCGTCGATAGGGTCGCCGCAGCCCGCAAGGCTCCAGCTTTCGCCTACAGCTGTCATCTCGGCGCTGTTGCCGCTGCCGAGATAGATATCGTCTCCGGCTGCAGAGGCCGTATTGTTGTAAACGGAAGCCTTCGTGAGATCGGCCGCTCCGTCAAACTCTTCGCCGTCGGTATTTTCGCCGCTGTAAACGCCGCCGCCGAAAGCTGCGCTGTTGCCGGTAACACTGCCGGTAACGGCGATCTCACTCCATTTGCTGAAAACAGCCCCGCCGTTTCCTGAGGCCGTATTGCCGGTGAGATCCCCATCGATACGCAGGGTGTACTGATACGCGCAAACAGCGCCGCCGTCGCGTCCGGCGGTATTGCCTGTCAAATCTCCCGCTATCGTTACGCGGGCTTTATTTGCATAGACAGCGCCGCCGTCGTATCCAGCCGTATTGGCGGAAAGGGAAGCGTTTATTTCAAGGGCTGCTTCTCCCTGGGCGTATACGGCTCCGCCGTTGGTGAGCGCCTTATTCCCGGTTATTTCCGTACCTGTGACAGATACCGAAGAACCGGCGGCAGAGACCGCTCCGCCGTATCCGGCCTCGTTATCCGTCATGCTGCCGCCAACGATCTGCAGGGAACCGGGATCATCGACTACATTCTGAATATGGACAGCTCCGCCCATGGTGGACGCGCTGTTCCCCGTGAACTCCGAGGCCTTTACGATGAGAGCCGCTTCCGCTCCTGAAACAGCGCCTCCATAAGAAGCTGTATTTCCGCTGAAGACAGAACCGTTTACCGTTACGGTCCCATGGTCTGCATATACGGCGCCTCCCATGCTCTTTGCACTGTTGTTTTCAAATGTGGTATTCTCAATTACGGCGTCGCCGTTAGCGCCTATAAATACGCCGCCGCCGCTGTTTGACGCGCCTGTCGCGGTATTGTTTTTAAAAACACAGTTCCGGATCTCTACCGCGGAATCTCTGGGGAGAACATTGACGCCGGCGCCCGCCCTGGCGGCATTGTTTTCGAACACACAGTTTTCAAGCGTCAGTCCGCCTGTGCAGGATATGGCGCCTCCTGAATTTGTCCCGGCGTCGCAGTTCTTCAGCGTGCCGTTTTTAACAGTGAGATCAACAGAAGAGCCCTGCGACGCCTCAGCAGCCACCAGACCGCGGCCCTCTCCCTTTCCGTCAATGGAATAGCCTCCCAGATCAATCGTTAATTCCAGATGATTGGGCCCCTTCGGCGGCGTAATCATGACGCCCGTTTCGTCAATATCGCAAAGGAGCTTTATGGTATCCCCGCTTTCAGCTGCTTTCACAGCCGCCTGCAGAGTGGAATACTGCTCCTCTGTTCTCTCGTTCTGCGCCACAAATCCCGGCGGATCCTCCGCGGCGCTGACGCTCATAATACTGGCGGCCAGCCCCAGCGTGAGCGTCATTGCCATAAGTTTTTTGAATTTTCTCCCAGCCATGTTCTCTTCTCCTTTCAAAATTTAAGATCGTTCCCGCAAACCGGGTTTCTGTATGCTGCATTGTCCGTATTGCTGCACCGGCTGCGTTGCCGCCCGGCGGGATTTTCCATTGAAGCCGCCTTGCCGCCCGCCGTTCCTCCTCACTCCGACGCTTCGCTCCGAAAGGTTTTCTCTACTTTATCGCGCTCATGTGTATAGTGCTCCAGATGGCCTTAAACGTCCCATTTCCATATGGAAATGGGACGTTTTTTTATTTTCAGGCGTTAAAGAAGGCTGCGCGATAAAGTAGGATAAAACGGGCAAAATCGGAAATGCAGCTTGTCATTTCTGTTTTAGTATACTCCCCTGCGGTCACACGCCGGTCACAAATATCCGCAGGCTAAGGCCGCCCGCAAAATTTTTTTATAATCCCGGCAGATTCGAAAGGATTTTCAGGGATCGGACACCGCAGCGCCTGTAAAAGCCTCCAAACAGCCCCCAAGCCCCCGCGTTCAGTCTTTGGGATGTCCGTTTTCCCGGTTTCCCGGACATGCCCGGCATGCTTTCACGTGCCCGGCCGGTTCCGGGAAAACAGCGTTTATACGTATAGACAACCCTTTCTTTCAAAGGTCACACTTTTGTTACTATTTGGGGGCTTGTTCCCATATACCCCGGAATGGTATAATGTGCAGAGAAAACCATGCGTTCCGGCCAGGCCCGCGGAAGGCAGCGCGGGCTGCGGCGGATGCAGGCCCGGAAACCGGGATCAAACGCCCGAAGCGGAAAGGAGGCCCCGGAAATGGAAACAAAACGCCGCTTGTCAAAACGGCCGGCAGTCTATGCCGGGGAAACCAGCAGCTTCTCCGCCCGCCGCCGGGCAGGAAACCGTCGGTCCGGCCCGGGGAGGCTTTTTTCAGCCGCTTTGGCCGCTGCATTTCTGCTTTTGAACACAGGGTGTTCCGCTTTTACCGGTTTCTCTGCAGAAGGCACTATGCGCCCCCCAAGGCCCACAGGCGAAAAGTCGGCTATTTATTCGGTGCTGGAAACCGTGGCGGGAGGGGACTTTACATTAAAATATCCCACCAGCGGGGATTACCGCTCCGCTATCATCACAGAGGATCTGGACGGAGACGGCCAGCAGGAGGCCGCGGCCTTCTATCAGAAGACCGGCGATGCGGCGGGGATCAGCGTTGTTTTCATGCAGAAGATCGGGGAGGCATGGCAGAGCCTCGGCAGTTTTTCCAACACAGCCACACAGGTGGATAAAGTCGCCTTCGGGGACGTGGACGGAGACGGAAGGCGGGAGGTGATTATAGGCTGGGGCA
>URRG01000026.1 GCA_900550095.1 uncultured Oscillospiraceae bacterium | reverse complement strand
GGCCCAGCGGTTCCGGAAGCTCTTTTTGCGCAAACCCCTTGGTCCTGCAGTCCCCTGCGGGCCGAAAAAACTGTTATCTCTGTTTTTCTGACGCCCTTGATGCCGTATGTTCTCACAAAATCCATACGGATACAAGAAAACCGAGGCCCTCCGGCCTGGGATTCCCATCTGTTCCGGGAGCCGCGATACCAAGCGGCATCAGCAGCGCCGACAGAAAACGATACCCTTTTTATTGCCGCGCCCATGCCGCAGCCGCCTGTACGGCCTATACGCGTATGTGAAAACAAAATACACGCCCCTGCATGCGGAAAGGCAGTACGCCGGAGAAGGACCGATTCTCTCTTCCCCATCCCGCCTGAAAGGGCAGAAAAGGCAAAACGCGCGGAAAATCTTCCGCTCCGGCTGCAGAATCCCGCTTACCGCACGGGAAAAAGCTCCCAATGCGCCGCCAGCCACCTGGCCACGCCGTCCTCTTCATTGGAAGGGATTATCCCTGAGGCGGCGGCCTTCAGCTCAGGGACTGCGTTTGCTACCGCATAGCTCTCATCCGCCGCCTGGAAAAGCGGCAGATCGTTCGCCGCATCCCCAAAGGCAACCACCCTTTCACAGCCCAAAAGCACTTTCAGCCGATCTACACCGCGGGCCTTGGTAGCTAGGGCGGGCATGATCTCCAGCCAGTACTCCGGGCGGTAAATCTCCTGCTGAAGGGTAAAGCGGGCAAAAGGAAACCCTTCCCTTTTTGCATACACGGGAAGAAGCTCTTCCTTTTCCCCGATGCAGGTGAAATAGAAGACCTCGCCCCGGCGAAGCTCCTGCAGGGATACTGCCCGCTGCATGCGGGGATCGCCGGCCCGGTCCCCCAGATACCGAAGCACCCCTTCGTTTTCACATTCCCGCATCCACTGGACCCGTTCCCGGCCCTCCAGAAATTTGTATGCCAGAGGATATACGCCGTGCGCTACAAGAAGGCTGAAAACCGCGTCTTGTTCCTCCGGAGAAAATCCCAGAGAAGAAATCGTCTTTCCTGTGACGGCAGACTGTATAAACGCACCATTGTACACGATCACAGGAAAATCCACCTCCAGCCCCTTTGTGACGACAGAGGCGGAGGACAGAGAGCGGGCCGTGGCATAGGTGAACGGCATCCCCGCCCGAAGCAGCCGGTTCAGTGTGTCCGCCGTATAAGAAGAAAGCCGGCCTTCTCTGTTCAGAAGAGTACCGTCCAGATCGGAAACATAGAGCGTTTTTCCCTGCAATTCCTGTACTTTCATGCGAACTCTTTCCCCCTTCGATCCGCCCTCCCGGCTTGCGCAGCCTCCAAAACCTCCCGCATACCGTCCGCTCACGGCAAAAAACCGTGCGCTCAAAGCCCGCGCTTTTTCCGCCGGTCCTTTAGACGGCAGATTCCAGCGCCGTTTTCCCAAAGCTGCAGGCCGAGACCCGTTCAGACCAGAAGAAGCAGCGTTCCCCCAGTGAGAAGCACAAGCCCAACGGCCTCCCTTGGGGCCAGCCTTTCCTGAAACGCAAACCGGGAAAAGGCAACCGTTACCAGAATGCTGAGTTTATCGATGGGAACCACCACGCTGGCGGGCCCAGTCTGCAAGGCTCTGTAATAGCAGATCCAGGAAGCTCCCGTTGCGAAGCCGGATAAAATGACAAATATCCAGTTTTTTCTATCCATACGGCGGATATCTCTCTGCTTTCCGGTTAGAAAGACCACCGCCCATGCCATCAAAAGCACTACTCCCGTGCGGATGGCCGTCCCTAAATTGGAATCGATCCCCTGCATGCCGATCTTTCCCAAAATAGAGGTAAGAGCCGCGAAAACCGCCGAACCGGCTGCAAACAGGAGCCATCCGCCGAAGCGGCCCCTGCCGGCTCCCGCCGCTTCGCCCTCCGGCGTTCCTTTTTTCCGGATCATCAGCCATGTCCCCACTGCGATCAACAGGAGCGCGGGCAGCTTCCAGCCGCCCAAATCTTCCCCCAGGAAAAGGGCCGCCAGAAGCATAGTAAGGACCGTGCTGGATTTATCCACAGGGACGACCTTATTCACATCCCCCATCTGCAGGGCCTTAAAATAACACAGCCAGGAAGCTCCTGTGGTCAAGCCCGAAGCAACCAGAAACGCTACGGTCTTTCCATCCAGGGAGAAGAGCCCCTGAAAGCCAAATCCGCTGGTGATGCCAGCCATCAGCCAAGCAAACAGCAGCACCACTATGGTGCGCAGGGCTGTCGCCAGATTGGAATCCACGCCCCGCATGCCGCATTTAGCCAATATAGCCGTAGCGCCCGCAAAGAAGGCCGACCCAAAGGCAGCCGCGATCCACACGCCCGTTCCCCCTCCCGTTCTTTATGTATTGCTTCCGCCTCTATTTTCTCCCAAAACCTCCAGGGGCTATTCCCGGGATGGATCATTTTCCGTCCGGCTGATCTCACAGACCTCACAGACAGAAAGCCTTTCCCCGGAAACGGTGAAACGGATCTCAAAGCCTGCGAAGGGGAACCCGTAGATACGCGCAGGATCCCTTTGGTAAGAGGGGCGCGGATCCTGGGCCAGAATACGGCGCAGAGGCTCCCGCTTCTCTTCCGGCAGGCGTTCCAGCAATTCCGGAGGAATATCCACCTGAAGCTCCTTTTCCCGAAGAGGTTCTGCAAACCCGCCGGAAGCCTCCGGCCGGCAGTCCGCAAAGGGAAGGTAGGGCTTGATATCCAGGATGGGAGTGCCGTCCATGAGGTCGGCCCCCGACACTATCAAAACCGGGCCTGCCGCCGGATCGCTTTCCACCGCCTCAAGCCGGACGCAGGAAAGCCCTACCGGGTTGGGCCGGAACGGAGAACGGGTGGCAAACACGCCCATGCGCGTATTCCCGCCCAGCCGGGGCGGGCGCACCGTAGAGGACCAGTTTTTCCGAGCGGTCTCCGAAAAAAGCCAGATGAGCCAGATATGGGAAAAACCCGACAGCCCGCGCAGGGCCTCCGGGTCCCGAAATTCCTTCTCAAATACGATGCGCGACCGAAGCCCCTCCTCCAAACCGCTCTGACGGGGGATCCCAAATTTTGTAGGAAAATCGGTCTCTATGACAGCGATCTTCCGCATACAATATCTATCATCCTGTATATGCATCCCGCTTTCCTCCATCGATTGTGCCGCAAAGCATACTGAACAGCGGCATTTTGCCTTTTCCCCGGAACAGCTTCTTTTCCCCAAAGGAGTCAAAGTCCGGTCATCCGCTCTGCCAGTGGCTCTATGCTATATACAGTATACCACACCGTTTTCCTTTCCGGGAACAGAATTTCCCGGAAATTCCCATTTCCGGCGGAAGTTCGCATATTTACAATCTCGTACCCTTTTCCATTTTCTTTCGGATTCGCCACTTTTCAATAAGGAGCACACCAGCCAATCCAAACCCTGCAAAAGTCGTCCAAAGGGGAATCCGCTGCCCTATCCACAGGCGGAACAGCAGCGCAGTGCACAAAAATGTAAATCCCAAAGCCTGCAGGAAAAGGGTCAGAAGCCGGTCTCGTTCTTCAAGGCCCATACGGTGGGAGCGGTCTTCTCTTTGCAGGCGTTTTTCCAGCCTTCTCCTCTCGGCCTCCTCCAGTTCCTGCTGCAGCCGTTCCGGCTCCAGGGTATCCAGCTCACATTCCTCTTTGCGAACTCTTTCGCAAAGCCGGCATATCTCCTCCAGCCGGGCGCGTTCTTCTGCCAACTCTCTTTCCCTCTGCTCCATCAGAACCGGAAGGGAAATCTCTCTCTTCTGGACCCTGCGAATGTCCTGCACAGAGATCCCCAGCATACGCAGAAATTTTATTCGATTAAGTGTTCCCACGTCCTCCAAAGTATATTCCCTGTAGTTATTTCCTTTATTTCGCAGAGGTTTCAAAAGCCCCTGCTCCTCATAATACCGTATATTAGCCTTTTTTACACCCGTCTTTTCTTCCATTTCCCGGATCGTCATAGACAGCTCTCCCTTCCGGCCTTCACAAAGGCGCCTACCCCGCTCATCTGCCGTTTTCTCCTTCTATTAGACACCTTCAAGCCGCTTGCATGTCAAGAGAAATACAGTATTTTTTTAATTTTTATACTCATTCCTCCCTGTTTGACCCTATAGCAGCCTCTTCCAATACATAACAGAGCATGCAGGCCCTTTTATAACAGAGATATTTCAGGTGTATGCCATATATAAAAGGCCGCCTTCCGGCGGCCTCAAAAGAAAATATTGTCTGCATCGCATCATTATGCAGTAAAAACCGGCTTTCCGCTGTCTCCGGCACCCAGATCACCAGATCCCCAGGAGATGCTGCATCAAAAGGCTCACGGCTCCTATGGCCACCCAACAGCAGAACCCCATCAGGATAGGTTTGCCCCCTGTGCGCACAAGCTTTACTATATTGGTGTTCAGGCCGATAGCCGCCATAGCCATGATAATGAAAAATTTGGAAAGCTCCTTAAAGGGCGAGAAGACGGAAGCATCCACGCCCAGGGAAACAGACACAGTAGTGATCACCGAGGCCAGCACAAAAAAGAGGATGAAAAAGGGAAACACTTTTTTCAGGCTGAAACTGCTTTCCCCAGCGTTCCCCGCCTTTTTGGCCCGAGCCGTGCGCCAGAAGGCCAGAACCAGCGTGATAGGGATAATAGCCAGGGTGCGGGTGAGTTTCACGATAGTAGCAGCGTCCAGCGTATTGGCCCCGGGGTGCATGCCGTCCCAGGCGGCGGCTGTGGCGGTTACGGAGGAAGTATCGTTCACGGCGGTCCCTGCAAAAAGGCCGAAGCCCTCGTTCGTCAGGCCCATGAGCCCGCCCAGAGTTGGAAAAATCAAGGCAGCGATCACATTAAACAGGAAAATAACAGATATGGACTGTGCGATCTCTTCGTCGTCCGCTCCAATCACAGGCGCGGTGGCGGCGATAGCGGAACCGCCGCAGATAGAGGAGCCCACTCCCACAAGGGTAGAAATATTCCCCGGCACCCGCAGAAGCTTATGCAGCAAAAAGGCCACAATCAGAGACGTGGAGATGGTAGAAAGAATGATGGGCAGGGAAGAAGCCCCCACCCGGGCGATTTCAGAGAGGTTCAGCCCGAAGCCCAGAAGGATCACCGCATACTGCAGCACCTTCTTGGAGGTATAGGTGATCCCAGCCTGTGTAGTCTTCTTCTGCCGGTAAAAAAGCGTGATCACCATCCCGATCAAAATGGCGAAAACGGGGCCGCCCACAATGGGGAAGGCCTTTCCCAAAAACCAGCAGGGTACGGCGATCACCAGACACAACAGAAGGCCGGGCATCAGCCCGCGTATTTTTTTCATGTTCATTTCCCCCTCGCAGCGCAAAGCGGGCCGAAGCCCGCAGATTCCAAGTTTTACCTCTTTATCAAGTATACGGCGTTTTCATCATATGGTAAAATTATCTTTCTTTATTTTATCATAAATTTTTATTATACTAGAAAAGAGGTGAACCGTCATGTTGGATTTTCGCATCGAAACCTTTCTCGCCGTCTGCCGGACCATGAACTTTACCCGTGCAGCGGAAGCCCTTCACATCACCCAGCCCGCCGTCTCTCAGCATATCCGGGCTTTAGAAGAGGAGTATCACGCCAAGCTCTTCCTCTATGAAGGGAAGCGCCTCTCCCTAACAGAAGCGGGGATGCTGTTTTTCAAAACAGCCGCCGCCATGCAGCACGACGCCCGCCATCTGCGGGAAGCTATCGGCCATCTTTCAGAAAAGCGCCGTCTCTGCTTCGGCGCGACCCTCACAGTAGCGGAATATAATATGCCTGCCCCCCTTCTGCGCCTATTGGAGCGGGAACCGGAAATCCGCCTGCGGATGATAACGGCCAACACCGCCGAACTTCTGCGCCTGCTGGATGAAGGCGAGATCGATTTTGCCATCGTAGAGGGGTTCTTTCAAAAGCAATTTTATGAAAGCCTGCCCTATAAAAGGGAGCGATACCTGGCTGTGTGCGCATCCGGTTACTCCTTTTCCCGGCAGCCTAAGCGGCTGGAGGATCTTTTGGGGGAGCGGCTTCTTATCCGGGAACCCGGCTCCGGCACAAGAGAGGTGCTGGAAAGAGCTCTGGAGGAACAGAATCTCTCTGTAGGGGATTTTCCCCACCTGACAGAGCTGGGGAGCCTGGGGGCCATCAAATCCATGGTCATGGCTGGGGCGGGAATCTCCTTCTTTTATGAACCCGCCGTCCGCTCGGAAGTATCCTCCGGCAGCCTTTGTGAAATTCTTCTGGAGGAATCACCTATTTTTCATGAATTCAGCTTTTTGTGGCGGAAAGGGAGCGTCTTCAGTTCCTTTTACCAGGATGTCTTTCAGCTCTTTCAGCCTGCAGAAGATGTATAGTCTGTCCCAGAGGCATTTTCCTGCGAAAGCCCCTTTCTGAACACGAAAAGCCCTATCTCACCGTAATTCCAGGGAATCAGCCATAAAAAGGGGAAGCGCCTGGGCGCTTCCCCTTTTTATGACCTACAGCTAACGCACGTCTATGAGAAATTTGCATCTCTTTCTTTGGCGGCCTATGGCTCCTTTCTCAGCTGAATAAAGCATGTATTCTTGTAACCGTATCCTCATCCCCCGCTCAATCGCTTCCGGCTCCTTCAGCTCCTGTATCCACTTCCTGAGCATACCCGTCCCCCAGATATACGTATCCCTGGTGTCATACTGTCTGTAATCGCATTCCAGGCAAGCGATCAAAAAGAGATATACGTCATACCATTCGGCGCGGCGGAATTCTTCTTTTGTCAGACTTTTCCTGCCATAACCCTCCAGAAACGGGGGGAACAGGCCATAGGTGCGGAATCCCACCTCCATAAGAGGGTCCGCCCAAAGGCACCGCTCAAAATCAATGAGACCCGTAATGCGGCCATTTTCCACAAATACATTCCCTGCCCACAAATCCCAATGGACAAAACAGGGCTCTTTCACCGGCTCAAAATATTCCCTGTCTCTTTCCAGCAGGCGCAGTATTTCTTCTTCCGGCATCTGAAGATCGATTTGCAGCCTCCGGGCATCCCCCAGAGCGTCGCACACCATGCCGAAAAACGTGGAATACCAGTGTTTCCCCCGCTTTTCCGGCTGACCGTAATAGCCGAAGCTCTCTCCCCGAAGGCTGTTCAGTTCCCTGTTATACCGGCCCAAAGCCCGGTATACGGATTCCTTTTCCTCCGGCGCCATCTCCTCCATCCGGGAAGAAAAGCTGCTGCCAGGGAGCTTTTCCATTATAAAATACTCCGAATCACACACCGTGCAGCCGGGATCATAGTATAGAATTTTTGCTGCAGGCACCGAAAGCTCCTCCCGCACCCGCTTCATGGAGTGCACCTCGCTCCACATAATATTTTTCTCATGGGTCATGAGTACAGAGCCGGAGGGCGGGGCAATTTTCAGAATGTATTCTCCGCCTGCAGCGTCTCTGGCCTCATAAGCCACATTGAAAAAACCTTCTGTCAGCTCCCGAAAAGAAACAATCTCCGAAAGGCCCGCCCGCTGGAACATCCTGCGCAGGATTTCCTCCGGCTGCTGATTTTTGGTAATGCTTGCCGGCATATGTTCTCCCCCTTATTCCCAACACCTTTATATTCCTCGTTTCTATACCAGCTGCTGCATATTTGTTGCGGCCTTTTGCCCTGCAAAGCCGGGCTTTTGCGGCTACACGGCCCTCTGTTCTCAGCCGCATAATCTGCTCCCGCCCGCAGATCCTCAAAGCCGCAGGGCTGCAAGCTGCAAAACTGCGGCACACTCAAGCGGTATGACGGTATGAAAACAAGACGGCTGGGCAGCAGGGCAGCAGGACATCAAGACAGCAAGACAGCAAGGACAGAAAAAGGACGCACATGCAAGCCCCTCGGTCTTCTTATTCCTTCCACTGTGCCGGAAAATACCGTTTGGGAAGAGGCGGGAACTCACCATTAAACGCTTCCACATCTGCAGGAGAAATCCCCTCAAAGACCTCTGCTTCATAAAATTTTCCATGGATATCCTTCATGCTCCCCGGCCTGAGTTCAATTCCCATAAAAGCGTCGAAATTTTTGCCGTCCGAGGTGGTGATGCCAAACGTATCGCAGGTCTTAAAGCCCAGCCGGGGATAGTAATCCGGTTCTCCAAAAATAACGATCCCCGGGTATTCCCTGGCGGCGGCAAGTTCCATGGTCTCCCGAAGGAGCATCTCCCCCACGCCGCAGCCCTGCCATTTCGGGCTCACGCACAGAGGCCCGAAGGTAAGGGTCTCGCGGCTTTTTTCTCCCTCTCGCACCCAGGATTTGGTGTAAAACACAGCGCCTATCACTTCCCCGTCCTTTACGGCGATGCGGCTGATTTCCGGCAGGTAATCCCTTGAAGAGCGGAGCCTGTGCACTAGGTAGTGCTCATCGCAGCCCATTCGGTATTTATTCCAGAAAGCCAGCTGGGTCATACGCTCCACATCCCTGTAATCCTCCGGTCTTTCCGGGCGGATCTCCACTTCATTCCGGGAAAGCTTTCCCCTCCGTTTGGGGAACCAGCCCATCTCCAGGCGCACCTCCTTGCGCTCCAGGTCGTTGTTTTGATAGCAGCAGGTATCCAGCCCGATCAAAGTAAAACCCTCATGCAGATAAAAATCCACCGCATTCACATTGCACGACTGCGTCTCCAGCATAAGGGCCCTGCGCCTTTCCAGCCGGGCCTGCTCCTTGGCCACATCCATCAAGGCCCGGCCCAATCCCTGCTTCTGGCGGGCCGGAGACACCCACAGCTCCGTGACCCGCAGCCTGTTGGACCATTCCTCCGGCTCCGTTTCGATCACGGCTACAGGTTCTCCCTTCTCCAGCACGCCCCAGGCGCAGGCCTCCGGGCGAAATTCCTCATAGAGCTTATCGGGAAAATCGTATTCTTCCGGGGAATGGGTCACCGGGGCGGAAAAACGCTTTTTCCCAATGGAAACAGAAAATCCCTGAAGCCTTTCTTCCATCACTACATCATAATATTCCTCTGTTGTATAGCCGATTGGGACAATCCAGCCCTTCCAAGCTTCTTTTGGCAGATGCACGATCTCAAAGGTATTCTGCATAACCGGTCACTCCTTATCGATTTTGAAGGCAGTCTCATTTACCGCCTTTTGTGCTTCCAGAACAGCCGCATACGGCTCAGGCTCAAATTTTGCAGAGCGGCTCTCACACCCATCTCACTCTAACCCGAATTCCTTGGCCAGGCCTCCCAGAGAGGTTTCCTTATACGCGCTGGAAAGATCCTTCCCTGTCTCCTTCATGACCTTTACGATCGTGTCGAAGGAAACCTTGTTTTTCCGCAGGTACCCCAGCTGACGGGCCATCATGGCCGCGTCCACGGCCCGCAGGGAGCCGTAGGCGTTCCGCTCGATGCATGGGATCTGCACATAGCCGCCTACCGGGTCGCAGGTCAGGCCCAGGTTATGCTCCAGCCCCATCTCAGCCGCATACGCGATCAGGGAATTGTTCAGCTCATAGATCCATGCCATGGCAGCCGCAGCCATAGCGCAGGCGGTGCCCACTTCCGCCTGGCAGCCTCCGTCGGCCCCGGAAATCGTGGCGTTGGTCTTCACCACATTGCCAAAAAGCCCGCCGATAGCCAGGGCCTTGATCAGATCCTTTTTTTCCACATGCAGCTGTTTCCAGCTGTAGTAGAGAACAGCCGGCAGAATGCCGCTGGCCCCGCAGGTGGGCGCCGTCACGATCCGGCCTCCGTCGGCATTTTCTTCCGCCACGGCGTAAGCGTAGCTGGAGATCAGAAGCCGCTCACGGTCCGCCTCTCTTCGGGTGTTCTGGGCTTGCTGGAATATGGATTTCGCCACGCGCTTGAGCTGAAGCTTCCCCTGCAGCACCCCGCTTTTATGCAGGCCCGTTTCCACGCTCTGGAACATGGCCTCCAGAATCGCGTGCAGATATTCCTCTATGTCGCCGTCCTCATGCTCCAGGACATATTCGTAAAGAGATATTCCCTGCCTGTCCGTATATTCCAGGATTTCGGCCATGGATTTCTGCTCATATACCTCTTTGGGCTTTGGGGCCGATCCCCCCTGCCATACGATGGAGCCGCCTCCCACGGAATACACCTCTTCGGAGCAGAGCAGGCCGCCGTCCTCATCATAGGCATGGAATACCATCCCATTGGGGTGAAAGGGCAAAACTTCATCCCTGAAGGAGACCGTCACAGGAACCGGCGCAAGGGTCCTTTCCAGAATAGCGTCCGTCAGATGCCCCCGGCCTGTCAGAGAAAGGGAGCCGTAAAGCTCCACATGGTACCGGGCCGCCCGGGGATAAAGCTCCTTCATACGCAGAGCCGCCCGCATGGGCCCCATCGTATGGGACGAAGAGGGCCCTACGCCGATTTTGAACAATTCCTTTAAAGATTCCATAGATCTCTTTCCTCCTCGAACCTGCCGCTCCAAACCGAAGCGCCTTTCGCCACGGCCGTCTGCGGTTTTCCTGTTCTTCGGCGCTTCACGATCCCAACATTTTCTGTATCCGCGCCTGTGCTTGTATTCATTTCGCCGGCCATTTATATGTTGCAGAAACGCAGGCCTTCTGCCGTACAATACCGTATAGGGGCCTATAAGAGAACACCCCGCTCAAATGCGGCGGCCCCTATGCCTTCCTGATCCGTGATTCCAGAGGAAAAATCCCCCTGCGGCCTGTTACTGCAGAGGCGCGGCGGTTCCCCGCAAGCCGTCAAAGAGGAGCCGCAAGGCCCTTTTCCATCACCACAATGGTATATCCGCCGCCGTCGGTTTCCACCCCCGTTGGAAGGAATCCGTTTTTCCTCCAGAATGTTTCGCTCTGGGGATTCCCCTTCGCATAGCCCAGCCGTATCCGTCGGAATCCCTCCCGGAAAAGATGTTCCCCGCATTCTGTGATAATCCGCGTACCTATTCCTTTTCCCTGATACGCTTTCTCCATCATGAACAAGCCGATAAAAGCCGTCTTTTCATCCGGATACCCCAGAATCAGATCCATAACCGCAGCAAGGGAATTGCCGCTGAAAAAGCCTACATAGTATTTATTCTTCCCGGCGGTATGCGGAGGCAGGGCCTTCATATCCGCCCGGATGCTTTTTTCCGTCACAAAAGGAGGACAGTAGCGGTAGAAAAGAGGATTTCCCTTTGAAAGGGAATAAATGGCTCCGATATCCTCCTCCAACAGCTTCCTTACGGCAAATTGTGTAGAAAGAGCCTCTACTTTCATATTGGTTTTCCTCCGTTCGTTCTTTTCTACCTGGCATTTTCTGGCACTTTCCAGCCAAAAGAGAATCCCGGCCCCTCCCGTACATTGCATTTTTTGAACAGCACAGCGCCCAAAATTTTATTTCGGATCCATTTCTTCCAGCCCGAAATGCCGGGCAAGAACCTCTAAGATTTCCTCCCGCGTGTCTTTCTCCTCATCCTCCCGGACGATAGTAAAAAAGCCGCTTTCCATAAACTGGTCGTAATACTTCCGGCTGTTCACCCTGGCGATGCCGCCCAGAAAATTTTCCAGAGTCTTTTCCGGATCCGGGCATTTTTGGATCTCCCCCAGCAGAAACTGCTTTTCCGGGTCGGGACGGTCGAAAAACCGCTCCACGGACATGGATTGGGGCGAAAGCAGAAGGGCCACATGCTTGTAATCCGTGATCCGCTTCAGCACATCGCAGGGGATGTTCGTATCCACGATCACTCTTTTCTCCCCGGAGAGGCGGATGAGCTCTGCGATTTCAAAGCCTGTAACCTCTCTGGAATTCCCGTTGATCCAGTTTTCAAATTCCTCCGGGCTGCGGCTCACATACTCCTGCCAGCTTTTTTTGGTATTGAAATAATTTAGATTGGGCTGTTCCTCCTGCGTCACAACGGAAAGGATGGTATCCATGTTGTAGTTCTCTTCACAGTGCACCATCCCATACCGTTCCGCCAGAAGCCTGCACATGGTGGATTTGCCGGCATACGCCGTTCCGTTGATAAAATAACAGTTTCGTAAATAGTGTCTCAGGATATTGTCTGCGATCTCCATACCGATGATCCTCCTTTTTCATTCTCCAACCCCTCTTTGCAAAGGCAGGCACGCAGTTTGGGATCCCAGCGCCCGTACATCCCGGCAGAATCCCATCCCGCATCCTTTTAGAGCCGACCTTCCCCGGAAAGTACGGCTACCGCCTCCACATGGCTCGTTCTCGGAAACATATCCACCGGCGTAACGGCCTGCACCTTATAAGAAAATCCCTCAAACAGCTTAATATCCCTGGCCAGGGTGGCCGGATCGCAGGAGACATACACCACTCGTTCCGGCCCCATTCGGGAAACGGTCTCGATCAGCTCCGGGCCGCAGCCCTTTCTGGGCGGATCCAGCACGATCACATGGGGCCGCAGTCCCCGCTTTTCCAGGTCCAAGGCCGCCTCCGCCGCGTCGCCGCAGAGGAATTCCGCGTTTTCTATGCCGTTGCGGCGGGCGTTCTCCCGAGCGTTTTC
>URRG01000025.1 GCA_900550095.1 uncultured Oscillospiraceae bacterium | reverse complement strand
TCATTGCGACTTTATGTCACCAGATGAATTCGAGCGAGTATATAAAAGAGCACACGCTAAGGCGGAGCTGCTGGTAGGTTGAATTTGGGAGAAATTTCTCATTCCAACTTGTACTAAATTTTGACATAGGACCACTTGATTTTGTGAAATAGGGCTATTATACTTAGTTGTGACAAAAGTCCCGAAGACTCATTTGAAAAAGCCCCGGAGCAAAAACAGAAGGACGATTCCGTCCGCCGCTTTTAGGGGGCAAGGAGGCTCTCCTGTGAAAAAGTTGTTTTCCATCCGAAAAATGAAGAAAATGATGCTCCTTCTGTTTCTAATCCCTATGTTCCTGCTACAGGCGATCCAAAGCTCCCACTTTCTCCGGGTCCTTAACGAGGAGATGGCGCAAAACGGCCGGGAGATCCTCTCTCTGCACCAGAACGCCCTGGATGACGACATAAGCCGCATTGCCAATTCTATCTCTAGCTATTGGGCCTTGGACTACAGCCACAGCAAGCTGCTGTATCACCAATCGGATTTTAACGCATACCAGTATTCCTACAACGTGCTGAAGGAATACCGCTCCCTCATGTCCTTAGAGCCCTCCATCGGCGCCCTGCTGCTCATCTCCCAGGCCAACCACATGGTGCTCGGGGCCTACAACGACAGCATGATTTCCTACGGGGAAAAGGACGTGCTTCAAGACTTTGCCCAAAACCTGACCCTCTGTTGGGACTACGCGGGCCTCCAGTCCTGGGAGCCCGTCCAAATTGGGCAGCGGTTTTATCTGGCCAGGCTGTTCCGCAACCAGACAGCGGGAACCCTCTGTTTTATTCCACTGGACCAAACGCTTCAAACCAATCTCTCTCCTCACGACTCCTCTGAGAATTTCCTTTTTTTCGCAGATGGAGAGGGGGTTCCCCTCACCCTGGACCCTGTGGGAAAGGAGGTAACCCTTCAGCCCCACCAGAAAAAGGCCTATTTTTCCGGAAATTACTTTATTGTGCAAAGCTACTCCCCCACCAGCAACATGTATCTTGTTTTCGCTGAAAGTTCTCCCGTAAGCCTTCGCAAAATCAACGTCCTTTCCATTTCCATTCTGGGAGCTTCCGTCTTGGTGCTTCTCCTTCTTCCCCTGTTTTTCCTCCTGCTGAAGCGTTGGTACCTGCACCCAATGGAGCAGATGGAGACAGCCCTGCAAAAAATCCGCCAGGGCCAGATGGACGTTCGTTTCCAAGAGGATCAAAAGGTGGAGGAACTGCAGCACCTGAGCACCTCCTTCAATCAGATGATGGATCGCGTCAAGCAGATGAAAATTGCAGCCTACGAAAAAGAACTGCAGTACCGGTACGCCCAGCTCCAATACCTGCAGCTGCAGATCAGACCCCACTTTTTCCTCAACATTCTCAAGTCCCTCTATGGCATGGCGCAGGGGCGAAATTATGAAAAAATCCAAACCGCCATTCTGATGATCTCGGATCATGTGCGCTACATTTTTCACGACAACCAGGATATGGTCCCCCTGCAGACAGAACTGCATCATGTGGAAAATTACATTCAGATGCAGCACTACATCACCTCGCAATCCATTGAGCTCCACATGGAGATAGAACCCGGTCTTGAAGGCGTCCAGGTTCCCGCTCTCTGCTTGCAGACCTTTGTGGAGAACAGCTGCAAATACGCGATTGTCCCAGGCCGTGGGCTGGAGATTTTTTTAGAAGTGCGCCACCTCCCCTCCGAGGAGGGTGGCAGGCTGGATGCCGTCATCCAGGACAACGGTCCCGGTCTCTCGCAAGAGTTGCTTCGGGAATTCAATGGGCAGGTATCCTTTCAATACCGGGAGGATCGCATTGGCGTGTCCAATATCCGGCAAAGGTTTCAACTGCTCTATGGAGGGGACTGCGGCTTTGCCTGCCGCAATCTGGAGCCCGGCACCGAATTTGAACTTATTTTCCCCTTGCAGCGCAAAGGATTTACAACAACCAAGGAGGCAGAGGAACATGAAAATTTTAGTGGTGGATGACCAGCCCGACGTGGTTGCCGGGATTCTGGACGGCGTGAATTGGCGCGCGCTCCATGTTGAGAAAGCTTACAGCGCTCTCAGCGCCGCAGAAGCCAAGGATCTTCTCCTGCGGGAGAAAATCGACATCCTTCTGTGCGATATCGAGATGCCTGGAGAAAGCGGTCTAAGCCTTGTTGCATGGCTGCAAAAGCAGGGCCGGGAAACCAAGTGTATTTTCCTCACAGCCCACGCGGATTTTCCCTATGCTCAAAAAGCACTGCAACTGGGAGCGGTGGACTATCTCTTACAGCCTGCAAGCTATGAGAATATTGAAGCGGCTATTTGGAGAGCGGCAGAGCAATTGCAGGAGGAGGGGCTTTCTCAGGTATATGAAGCCTTGGGGAAAAGCGTAGAGCGGGAGACATTGAATTTTCGACGAAACGTGCTGCGGGAATACCTTCTGGAGATCCGGCGTGGTCCCAAAAAGGTGGCGGAAAAGGCCGCTGCTTTTGGGTTTCTGGCATCCTCCCGTGCCTACCGCTGCACGCTCATCGTCGTACAGGAGCCCGGCAAAAACCAAATCGATGATTTTCTGCTCTATGGCATTCAAAATGTTTTGGAAGAACTTCTGCAGGCCTGTACAGAGCAGGTTACAGTCCTCTTTCTGGAGCAAAAAATATACCTGGCCATCCTGGCGCTGGCAGACAATCCTCCAGAGGGGACGGAGCAGTCCATTGAGCAGGGGTTAGAAACCCTTTGCCGCTTTGGCAGCCGGGAACTGCACATGGGTCTTTCCTGTTATTGCAGCAAGGACTGCGTCCGCTTTGAAGGGCTGCCCCAGGAATACCAGCAGCTTCGCAGGCAGCATCGGCAAAATGTGGCCTGTAGCTGTGGGCTGATCTTGCCTAAAAAGCAAAGCACCTCCTCTCTCAAGCCGGAATTCCCCAAATGGGCCGGAATGCTCTCTCAGGGACTAGGGGATGCTGTGCGCAGCGAAATCCACAGCTATCTGAACCAGCTAAACCAGGAGGGGGGCCTCACTCCGGAGACCCTTTTCCAGTTTCACGAACATTTTCTTCCTTTGTTCCTGGGCGCGATGCAGCACTGGGAAAAGGACCAGGACATTTTCAGCAAAGTGGACTACGACGCCATAATGCAAGCCTACGCCTCCCTTCCCCAGATGCTGCAATTTGTGGACTTCGTTACGGAATATGTGGAAAATAGCGCCAGCAAGGGGAAGTGCCAAGGGCGCTCTCAAATTGAACGGATACTCTCCTATATACAAAAAAACCTGACCAGGAATATTAGCCGTTCGGAAATTTCCAAGGCGCTGTACCTCAACCCGGAATACCTTTCCCGGCTCTTTAAGCGGGAAATGGGGATCGGCCTGGCGGAGTACCTGATCCAGGAGCGCATGCGGCTGGCCCAGTCCCTTTTGAAGAATACCTCCTTTTCCATCAGCATCATTGCCTCCCGTGTGGGTTATGTAAATTTTTCCCATTTTGCCAAGGTATTTAAGCAAGAATTTGGCGTTTCGCCCTCCGAGTACCGTAAAATGTGCGATCCGCAGGGGAAATGACCAAATATTTTCAAGAAAGCAAAGTCATTTTTAGAACAATAGAAAGTCACATTATTGGCAGAAACTCCTTCCAAAACATTCTATGATAATAGCGAAATAAAAAAAGCGGTGCAAAAAGCGCGAACGCGAGGCACCGCAAAGAAGGAGGAAAACCAAATGAAAAGACTTTTGACCATGCTGCTTTCGGCAGCCCTTCTCGTTTCAGCTTTCGCAGGCTGCGGAGGAGAGGGAAAAGAATCTTCCGCCACAAGCGGGGAAACCGCTGGCGGCTCGTCCAGCAACCAGGCCAGCACGGAGGAAACCGATTGGAGCAGCCAAGAACCCTACACGGTAAAGCTTCTTATCCCCGGTGACGCCAAAACGGAAGACGTGGAAGAAGTTTCTGCTGCAGCTAGCAAGATCTTGGAAGAAAAGTACAACACCACACTGGAAATCATGCGGGTAGGCTTCGGCAGCTATCCCGACCAGGTGAACCTGATGCTCTCCTCCGGCGAGAAGCTGGACGTGCTCTACAACAACCGCGACATCTTCGTCTCCGCCATCAACAACGGACAAATCATCTCCATGGAGGAATACCTGCCCGAATACGGTCCCGACCTGCTGGAGCAGATCCCTGAAGAGAGATGGGCCACCACCTCCCTGAACGGGGAAAAGTACGCGGTGCCCGCCAACAAGGAAGTGGCTGTGAGCTGGGGCTTCTCCTGCGTGAAGGAAATGGCCGACGCCACCGGCGTGGATTACAGCAACATCAAGACAGAGGAAGACCTGGTCCCTCTGCTGGAGGCCGTTAAGGAGATGTACCCCGACGTATGGCCGGTGGTCTCTGGCGGCGGTGCCATGACAGTGTTGAATACCAACGATGACCTGGGCGGCGACATCGGCTCCCTGCTGGACTGCACCAACCCCGATGACACCACCGTCATCAACTGGTACGCCTCCGACGAGTATAAGGAAATCGTGGAGCGCCGCTATGAGTGGGTGAAGAAGGGCCTTATCCCGCCGGACGCCTCCTCTTCTTCGGATCAGGCTGCCACTCAGATCGCAGCCGGTAGAGGCTTTGGCCAGTTCTGCAACACCAAACCCGGCATCGAAGTGGAGCACCAGCGCTCTACCACGAAGGAAATGCTGGTCTTTACCCTGACCCCCGTGTACACCACTACCACCCGCGTGGATATCTTGTGGTACATTGCCCACAACAGCAAACAGCCCGGCCGCGCCATCCAGGTGCTCAATGAGCTGTACATCAACCCTGAGCTGGCCAATATCTGCATCAATGGCATTGAGGGCAAGCACTATGAGCTCATCGACGAGGAGCAGGGCATCATCGCCTATCCTGAGGGCGTGGACGGCACTACTACCGGCTACACCTCTAACCCCTGGGCATGGCCCAACGAGATGATTTCCTATGTGTGGGACGGCGACTCCCCCACCATTTGGGAGGACACCACCGCTTGGAACGATTCCGCTATCGTCTCCCCTGCCATGGGCTTTACCTGGGACAATGCCAATGTCCTTAATGAGGTCACAGCTGTTCGGAACGTGAAAGGCAAGTATGCCAATGCCCTAGAGTGCGGCTCTATTGACCCCGCCGAGGCACTGCCTGCCTTCCTGGAGGAGCTGGAGACCGCTGGTGCCAACACCATCATCGAGGAAAAGCAGAAACAGCTGGATGAGTACCTAGCCAGCAAAGAATGACCTCATCTATTAACGATTTATTCCATTGTTCTGCGGGAGAGGCGGAGCATTGTCTTTCGATTGCTCCGCCCCTTTTTGCGGGATAAATCAAATGAAGGAGGGTCCCTGATGACAGAAAAGAAAAACCTGGGGAAACGCCTAAAGCGGTTCATCCCCCTTTACCTGATGATGATACCAGGCGCTGTTTACCTGATTATCAACAACTACATTCCCATGACGGGCATCGTGATTGCCTTTAAGCAGTTCAACTACGGCAAGGGGATCTGGGGAAGCCCTTTTATCGGCTTCAAAAACTTTGAGTTCCTGTTTGCCACCAAGGATGCCTGGATCATCACCCGTAACACCCTGCTGTACAATGTGGTCTTCATCGTTCTGGGCACCGCCTGCGCCATCGCCGTGGCGATCCTTCTCAACGAGATCCACTCCAGCGCCGCCAAAAAAATCTATCAGACTACTATTCTGGTCCCCTTTCTAATCTCTATCGTGGTGGTCAGTTATCTGGTCTATGCCTTCCTTAGCACGGAGTCCGGATTTTTGAACAAGACCATCCTGCCCGCCCTGGGGCTGGAGCCGGTCTCTTGGTACACCGAATCCAAGTACTGGCCTTTCATCCTCATCTTGGTAAACCTGTGGAAGGGCCTGGGCTACAACTGCATCATCTACTACGCCACCCTGGTGGGCATCGACCGGGGATATTACGAGGCCGCCGTCATTGACGGCGCGAACCGCTGGCAGCAGGTGGTTCACATCACCCTGCCCGCCCTGAAACCGACCATTATCACCCTTACCTTGATGGCTATTGGGAGGATCTTCTACTCTGACTTTGGCCTGTTCTACCAAGTACCCATGAATTCTGGACCACTGCTGGACGTGACCAATACCATTGACACCTATGTCTACCGCGGCTTGATGTCCCTGAACAACATCAGCATGGCCTCCGCTGCGGGCGTGTATCAGTCTTTGATTGGCTTCCTTCTGGTGCTAGCCGCTAATTTCATCGTCAAAAAGGGCAGCAGTGAAAACGCTCTGTTCTAAAGGGAAAGACCTGCTAATAAAAGTCAAGAGTAAAATTCAGAAAAAATGAGCAGTTAAAAAAGAGTACATTTCTCTAAGCCGCTGAGCGTTTCAAAAAAACGGCGGCTGACTGGCGATATATTTAAAAATATCAGGCTTGTTCTAAAGAATCCAAAATATGCTTTTACAGTGGCGTAGTAGATCCGCTGAATAAGCGGTTTACATTGGGAAAGACGGTATCCAGCAAAGAGATCAGATTATTCTTCAAAACTGTTTGTACCTTAGAATACTGCTTGTACTGGCGGTAGCAGTTTTTCAGTAAAAGCCGGGTATCTTCCTCCGGGAAGTATCTCGGCAAAGTAAGCCAGCGGTTAAGGCCGTAATTTGCCGGTTTTACGGCATCCTTTCGATCGGTTTTGACCCGTCTCAAATCGTTGTTCCCGTAGCCGTGTATCAACTTTGCATGGACGACGGAAACATATAATCTTGCGTCGTGGAAAATTTTCGCCACCGGCGTATGGTAATTTCCTGTGGCTTCCATAACCACACGAGTCTCACCGTCCAGGCTTTTGAGCAGCCTTGCCAGCGCACTTAGTTCACTGTTGGTGTGACGGACTTCAAAAGGTGAGATGACGACCTCTCCAAAAGGGCGCATGACGGCAACCGTGCTTCTTCCTTTGGAAACGTCGATGCCAACAGAGTTCATTTGCATTCCTCCAATACAGATTTGCCTCATTGCCGATTCAATCTATTGGGTAACGCAAACTCTATGGCTCAACCTGCTCAAATCGAACGCTGCAATAAGGGGACGGCTGACAGTCTTTCGAACGAATATAGAAGTTCAAGGAGGAAATGGTCAACCGGTTGCTCCCCTTTATTGTAGCTTAGGCATGAGATGGATTAAAGCCCAGCTGGATGCTGGGCTTCCAACCAATATTTATTGTAATAGGAGGATAGAAACCATGGTAGATCGAAGCAAAACTTTTCAAATCATCGCAAATGCCGTCATGATCCTGCTTGTGCTATTCTGTCTGGTTCCCTTTGCACTATTGATAGTTTCCTCTATTACCAAGGAGACCAGCCTGGTAAAATACGGATACAGCTTTATTCCACGGGAAATTGATTTGGCCGCGTATAAATACCTCTTGGTGGACTCCACCGATATCATCCGGGGCTATGGTATCTCGGCGCTGGTCACGGTCGTGGGCACCATTTGCAACCTGACTATCACCACGCTGTTTGCCTACCCCCTGTCCCGCAAAGACCTGCCCGCCCGCAATGCGCTGGCCTTTTTCCTGTTTTTTACCATGCTGTTCAACGGTGGCCTGGTGCCCAGCTACATCATGTGGACGCAGACCTTCCACATTAAGAACACCTTGGCCGCCTTGCTATTCCCCAGTCTGATGATGAACGCCTTTTACGTCATTATGATGCGCACCTACTTCACCACCAACATCCCAGACGCTGTCATCGAGGCTGCCCGGATTGACGGCGCGGGAGAGCTGCGAATACTCTCTCAGGTGGTAATGCCCATGTCCATCCCCATCATTGCCACGCTGGCCCTTTTGGCGGGCCTGGCCTATTGGAATGACTGGCTCAATGGTCTATACTATATCAGCGATGACCGTTTGTTCAGTATTCAGGTTTTGCTGAACCGCATGCTTTTGGACGTCCAGTTCCTGATGAGCAACAGTGATGCCGCAAAATCACTGCAGCAAAATGAGGAGTTTGTGCTGCCTTCCACAGGTATTCGGATGGCAGTGGCTGTTATGGGTGCGTTGCCTATTCTGGTGGTATATCCTTTCTTTCAAAAATACTTTGTAAAGGGTATTGTTATTGGCGCCGTAAAAGGTTAATGTTTCAAGTAAATAACTTTTTGAGAGGAGTTTTTGACATGACGAAGCAATATCGTTTTGCCCATACGGACTCGGTGTACACGCATCAGCCTGATGATCCTCGGGCAGTTGTTCTGCAGACCGATGGCTTACAGCCAGACGAGAGAGGCATTTATGACGTGACAGAACGGCTGCAGGTGCTTTTGGACAGTGTTAAACAGCAGGACAGGAGGGGCATCGTACTTATCCCAGAGGGTGTGTACAGTGTTAGTCAGACTATCTATCTTCCCCGGGCTGTACGCATGATCGGCTTTGGGAAAAAACGTCCCAAGTTCGTATTGAAAAAGGACACTTCCGGTTTTCAGGAAGCCCCCCAGGACGACAAGGGGGAGGCTGTGTATATGTTCTGGTTCACAGGTAACACACCCCGGGTGGAAGGTTATATCCAAGACGCCAATGCCGGCACTTTTTACAGTGCTGTCTCCAACATCGACTTCCAGATTGAAGAGGGGAATCCCGCCGCCGTGGTGATGCGGGCCCACTTTGCCCAGCACGGTTTTGTCTCTCACTGCGTGTTCGACGTTGGCCAGGGCAAGGCAGGTATCTTTGACGTGGGAAACGAAATGGAGAATTTGGTCTTTCTGGGGGGAGAGTACGGCATCTACACCACCAAATGCTCTCCCGGCTGGCCTTTTGTCCTGGTAGAAAGCGCCTTTTCCGGCCAGCGGAAATCCGCCATCCTGTCCCGGGAATGCGGACTGACTCTAAGCCATGTGGAATTCAAGGACGTTCCCGCCGCTGATATCGTGATGGACGGCTACTGGGAGAAACTGTTCTGGAAGGATTGCGTAATGGAAAATATCGCTGGCCCGGCCATTCGGATTTCTCGAGAGAATAACAGTTGTACTCAAATCAATCTGCGGAATATTTGGTGTCGTAACGTGCCGCAACTGTTGCTTGGAAAAGACAGCGGTAAGGTGACAGGGGGCGAACAAAGCGAGTATATGCTCCATACCCTTTTCCATGGGGATGACCTCACGTTGGGCCAGAGCGAACCGGAACGGAAGACATTGGTGGACTGGGAGCCTGCTTCTCAGGAACCTGAGTTTTTCCGGGAGATCTGTGATCTCCCGCCGCAGGAGACTTGGAAAAATGCCCGAGATTACGGAGCCTATGGCAATGGCATTTCCGATGATACCGCCGCCCTGCAAAAGGCTTTGGATGAATGCGATACTGTCTATTTGCCCCAGGGAACATATTTGCTCAGCGACACCCTGCGGATGCGGGAGGGGAACTCCCTCATCGGCCTGAACCCCATTTCCACCCAGCTGGTCCTCGGGGAAAACAGCCCCGCTTGGGCCGGGATGGGCGCCCCTAAGGCGGTTCTGGAGACCAGCCGGGGCGGTTGGAACCTGGTCAATGGTCTTGGCATCGACACCGCGTCCCGTAATCCCCGGGCCGTGGGCTGTAAGTGGATGGCCTCTGCCAATTCCTATATGAAC
Organism: uncultured Oscillospiraceae bacterium; assembly: GCA_900550095.1. Classification (GTDB taxonomy): domain Bacteria; phylum Bacillota; class Clostridia; order Oscillospirales; family Acutalibacteraceae; genus UMGS1264. The sequence goes on along the minus strand of URRG01000025.1, from coordinate 3,186 downwards.
GATGTGAAGTTTGTGGGCGGCCATGGCCAGATCACCCAGCAGCAGGAAAACGTGCCTGTTTACAACGCCTCCCGCACAGCGGATGTGAACCCAGACCGCCCCTGGGACTCGCAGTACTGGAGTTTGTGGATCACCGACAATGGGGGCGGTGCTTTTAAGGATGTGTGGACGGCCAATACTTATGCGGAAGCAGGTTTTTTCGTGTCGGAAACGGAGACTCCCGGTGTTATGTATCAGGTGTCTATCGAACATCACGTGCGTCACGAGGTGCTGCTGCGTAACGTGGCGAACTGGAAATTTCTTTGCATGCAAACTGAAGAAGAGGTGGCAGAGGGTCCCTATTGCCAGCCATACGAGATGACGAACTGTCACGACTTGCTGTTTGCGAACTTCTACTCTTTCCGAGTTATTTGGGTGGACAATCCCTATCCAAGTGTTGTCCGCGCTTGGAACTGCGAGAATATAGATTTTCTGAATTGTCACAATTTCACCCAGATGAAGTACACCATTGAGAATCTGTATGTTGATGTCAATACGGGAAAAACAGCTGGGTTCTGGCAGCTGGGAAGGCTACGGATTCCGCATATGGAAAGGGCTAAGAAGTTGCCTGATGTAAAAGGTGAGATTGGAAAAATAATTTCTGGTCTTGATTGTGTGGATGCTTTGTGTCAAGCTCCGGATGGCGCTATCTATATTTGCGACTCTCGGCTGTATCGCATCTATCGTTGGGATCCTGAGACAGAGACAATGATTTTGTTGACGAGCCAGCATTTTCAGCCCCTGTCTTTGGTTTGTGACAGTCAAGGACGACTGTTAGTTGTCACCGAGTATCAGCCGGTGAAAAATTCTGTGGTGAACGGTATAGAGGAACTGGCTACCGACGAATTTGGCGGGGAGTCTGGCGGCGGTTGCTATTATCCTTTCTTTTCCTACGATAGAAGAATCCGTGTCTGCGCTATCGATCCTAAAGCTCCCGAAGCTTCTTTGGAGCTGCTTCCCGTTGTCTCTTTAGAGCAGGCAAAACCTGATATCCTGTACTATCCGGCAAATCAATGGCGGGACAGCGGGGACATGATGGAATCCTTTGCAAAAAATGACATCTCCTGTTACTTGGCACCTGATGGTAAGACCGCTATCGTTCATACGCCCGCTTTGGCCAGAGCCTGCGGTTTAACCCCCTTGTGTCCGGGTAAACCCGCTTATCTGGTAGACGAATACAATAAGTGTATCGTGCAAGTGCAGGTGGGGAATGACTTTGCCCTTTCAAACCCCACTGTTTGGGCCGAACGAGGTGAGTATGGGTTTGCCATGACAGAGGACGGTGACGCATATATACCGGATTGTTTACTATATATCTACGTCGACGGAGAAAAAAAAGATACAATCCAGCTTCATGACCGTCCCGCATGCGTGTTGGAAGCTGGCAAAAATAAGGAATACCTCTATATTACCGCCCGCAGAGATGTGTACGCTTTGCGCTTGAAATAATTTGTAAGACTAAGTTTGAACTGCACCCCATTTGTTGATAGTATATCATACTGTCTAACAAATGGGGTGCAGTTCAGCAGTCAATAACGGGCATTTGTCATTCATATACAAGCTCGGTCAAAACGATTTCCTCCGTACGATTGCGGATGCTGTTCATGCTGCGCACCCATTCCATTTGGTCGGAGAACAGATCGTGCTTGAAGGTGCCAATGCGGTAAAGGAAATGCTTTCCGGCTTGGTATGAGACTTAAAGCGGTACGGCTTTTCTGCAAGGTAAATTGATAACGCTGGCAAAATGTTGACAACATAATACCAATCTATTATAATAAAACGCGGCTTTATTCGTATTTGTGTTTTTTGTTGTGATAGGGGGATAAAATGTTAAAAACCGTCCTGCTCCAGAAAATAAAACCGTACCGTCGGGTAAATAAAAAAGGCTTCACGCTTATGGAAATGCTGATTGTCGTGGCTATCATCGCGATACTCATTGCGGTCGCGATTCCGGTTTTCAGCGCACAGCTTCATAAGGCAAGGGTCGCAACGGACTGGGCGAACCTGCGGTCGTTTTACGCCGACATACAAACGGATTATATGACAACAGGGAAGCAAAACCCGAAAGTCCCCGTAGGTTGGCACACAAACCCAGCTTACGACTGGCATTCGGTGACGTTTTTGAACGGACAGAAAGTCAAAATGAAAGCAGGCTTCTGCGCGGTGAATTTTAAAGAAGATGAGGGTTATTCGATCGTATACGAGTGTAACGACAGGCACCCAGCGTGCCATCTCAGCCTGCCTGCACAATAATATCTTGTTTAGAAGACTTTGTGCATTTTATGTGCAAAGTTTTTTTTGCGGAAAAGCAAACCTTAAAAACATAAACCAAGAAAGGAGTCGCAAAATCCCCCCTGTAACCGCGTTTTTGTTATTGTTCTCGATTCCCTCGGCACGGCTTTCGGAGCTGCTATAAAAGATGCCTTTTTCGTAGTATCCGTCAAGCAAAAAAGAGAGTTCTGCTGGAGGTTTTCTACTTTTTCCTCTACACTGGAGGAAAAGGGGGAGATGCTTTTGGAACGACCGGTATTCAGCTTTTTTTCAAAACTTATTATGCCGTTGTTTTACGATAAAAAGTTTTTGCGTGGCCGCTGGTTTGAGGAATCCAGTCTCGGCTGGACATGGTGCTGGCGAAACTTGTGGATGCAGAAGGTAAAGGGCATCAATCGCGATATTCCGTTCCCGGTTTCTTTCCGCAATGAAGTAAGCAGCGCGGAAAATCTGATTTTCGACCCGGATGATATGAACGATTTTAACGCGTTCGGCTGCTATTTTCAGAATTTCGCCGCCAAAATCGTCATTGGCAAAGGCAGTTATATCGCGCCGAATGTCGGTCTTGTCACGGCGAACCATGTGCTGACCGATTTGGAGCAGCATCAGCCCGGCAAAGCCCCGGGGCCTCAAATTGCTCTGTAAGGCGATTTGTTTCGGGATTGAAGAAATCAATCATTTTAACCGTATTTTCAAATCCATCGTGGGCGTTTCGCCCACCCAATACCGTTCTGCAAACCGCGAGGAAGCGCAGAACTGATTTGATTTTTGTAAAACTGTTTTGGGTTGACACGGTGAAAAAAAGCAGTATATAATAATAGGGCAATACCGCACAGAAAAGTAGGCGCGATACTGCCAGAAGTGATATAATAAGAC
>URRG01000024.1 GCA_900550095.1 uncultured Oscillospiraceae bacterium | reverse complement strand
CCCGAAGCTCTACCCGGTCGGCTTCCGTCCCGGAATACGACCGGGTAGAGCTTCGGGCCGCCAAAACCATAGCGGGGCTGGCGGAAGCAGAAGCCAAGGTCTTGTGGAGAAAACACGAGAAGGGGATCATGTCCCAGCATATCTGGGCCCCGGAGATCCATTATGTGGAGGGCGGCTGGTATATCTATTTTGCCGCCAGCGATGTGGATGATATCTGGGCTTTGCGGCCCTATGTGCTCCGCTGCACGGGCAGCGATCCCATGGTTGATTCCTGGGAGGAGATGGGCCAGATGCAGCCTTCTGAGGGGGATGATTTCGCCTTCACGGATTTTTCTCTGGATATGACGGTCTTCCAGCATAAAAATGTCTGGTATACGGTGTGGGCCCAGAAGGTCAACAATATCAGCAATCTGTATATTGCGGAGCTGGCGGCCCCCAACAGGCTGAAGACCAAGCCTGTTCTGATCACAGAGCCGGACCACGACTGGGAGCAGGTGGATTTCTGGGTGAACGAAGGCCCTGCCGTCATCCATCACGGGGATAAGCTGTTCCTTACCTTCTCCGCCAGCGGCACGGGGGCTTGCTATTGCATGGGCCTGCTCACCGCTCAGGAGGACGCGGATCTTCTGAAGAGGGAATCTTGGGTGAAGACGCCTGCTCCCGTTCTTGTGACAAGTCCGGAGCATCAGGCTTACGGTCCCGGCCACAATAGCTTTACTGTGGATGAAAACGGGGGAGACCTGGTGATCTATCATGCCCGCCCCTATGAAAAGATCGTGGGCGATCCCCTTTACGATCCCAACCGCCATACCTGTGTGATGAAGATGATTTGGGACGAAAAGGGCTATCCGGTGTTCCGGTTCTGATTTCTGCCTGCAGCTATCCATATGGGAGCTTTGAAGAGCTCGCTGGAATGCCGGGCCATAAGATGGGAATAGGCGAAAACACGGCATAAAGAGGGGATATTTGGTCCGCTCTATGGGAAAGGCCCCGGGATGCAGTTGGTGCTCTGCATCCCGGGGCCTTCTGCTATGTGCGGATTTCTATGGATTCGTCGTGTAATACTGGGCTTGAGCATGCCACAGCTCGTAATATTTGCCGCTTTCATCAGAAACCAGCTCTTCATGGCTGCCCTGCTGCACGATCTCTCCTTTATCGAATACGGCGATAGAGTCGCAGAACCGGCAGGAGGATAAGCGGTGGCTGATATAAATGGCGGTCTTGCTGCCTACGATTTCATCGAATTTGGAATACACTTCATATTCGGCGATGGGGTCCAGGGCGGCTGTGGGTTCATCCAAAATGATGAAGGGGGCGTTTTTATACAAAGCTCTGGCCAGAGCGATCTTCTGCGCTTCCCCGCCGGAGATTTCCACGCCGTTTTCTTCAAAATCCTTATAGAGGCATGTGCCAAGCCCTTCCGGCATCCCCCGCAGGCGGGCGCCGAAGCCGGCTTTTTCCAAGCAGGATTTCACGCGGTCTTCGTCATACTCCACGCTGGCGGCCACATTCTGCCCCAGTCCGAAGGAAAACAGCTTGAAATCCTGGAAGACTACGGAAAAAATGGACATGTATTCATCGTAGTCGTATTTTTTGATATCGATCCCGTTGAGCAGAATTTCTCCCTCTGTGGGGTCATACAGCCGGCAGAGAAGCTTGATGAAGGTGGTTTTTCCGCTTCCGTTCATGCCCACCGCCGCCAGCCGCTGCCCCACCCGGAATTTGATGGATATATGCCGCAGAGCGTAGCTTTCGGAACCGGGGTATTGAAAAGATACATCCCGAAATTCGATTTCATAGTCGTTGTCGCCGCCCTCACAGAAGGCGCGTTTTTCAACGGGAAGGGATCCCTTTTTCAAAATATCCTCCACATGCAGGTATTCTAATGTGGAAGCCTGCCGGCCGGAGGAGACCGCATACTCCTCTATAGCGTGAAATGTGCTGGAAACAGACTGAGAAAACCGGTAGATAATGCCCGCGTATTGCACTACGTTGCCGATTGTCAGCGCGCCGGCTGCTGCGCGGACCACTACAAACAGATACGAGATAAGCTGCAGCAGCCCTGCTGAGAAATTGGATGAAAACCCTGTTTTCATGCTGTTGCGGATGATTTTATACATCCATTGCTTTTTCGTCTGTACATCGCCCCGAAGCTTGCTCTCGATCAGCGGCTTTGCGCCGTAGACCCGGATATCCTTTCCATAGCGGTAATCCTGGTCATTCCACAAAAAATGGGAAAGATAGCTCTTATCAAGCCCAGGATCGTCCAGAAGCCGGTAGTATTCCTTGCGTTTTCGGGCGCCGAACCACAGATTCCAAAAAATAACGGCGGCGAAGAGAAGCAGCAAAAATACGGATGCGGTATCCTGAAACACGAACCCTTCCGTGAAGAGAGGGATCAGAAAAACCAGGGAAAAGATGCAGGAAACGAAACTCCCCAGCAGCCAGGGAAGCTGCTGCGCCAGGGAATAGAACCCGGCGCCCCAGTCGTTGTCATGCCGTATCCTGGCGCGGATGGCGTTGACCTGGGGGCTATCCAGAAGAGGATAATCCATCGAGATGGTTTTCATGCTCATGAGGGTATCGTACCGTTTGCCGCATACGTCCGTGTGGATTCTCTGCAGCGTTTGAAAGCGCTCCTTCAGCAGGGTCAGCGCGAATATGCCTGCTACCGAGAGCAGGGCGGCCGCCAGAAGCGTCTGGATGGGTTCCCCCGCCTGCAGGCCGTCCAATATATAGGCGGAAAGAAAAATCCCGATAAAGGGGATGGCGGATTCGATCACCGCCCCGATGCAGCTGTGGATCAGGAGCCATTTATCCATTTGCCATACAAGTTTAATGCCGGCGCTCACAGCTTTCCCTTTTTTACTGCTCATTTTCTTCACCCCTTTTGCCTTTTTGATAATACTGGCTCTGCAGGGTGAACATTTCGCAATAGTCCCCCTGTTTTGCCAGTAGCTCTTCATGGGTACCCTCTTCTGTGATTTTCCCATCCTTTAAAAAGGCGATCTTGTTGCAGAAGCGGGTGGAGGCAAGCCTGTGGGAAATATAGATCGCCGTTTTCTCCAAAGTGAGCTCATGGAACTGCTGATACGTCTGGTTTTCGGCGATGGGATCCAGAGCCGCGGTGGGTTCATCCAGGATGAAGATGGGCGCATCCTTATAGAGCGCCCGAGCCATGAGCAGCTTTTGCTGCTGGCCGCCGGAGAGCACTATCCCCTCTGTAATTTCCCTTGTCATGGGTGCGTCTATGACGGCGCCGCCCCCGGAGCCCTCGGAAAATTCGGAGATTTTTTCCCAAAGTCCGGATTTCATGAGGGAAGCCTTCACACGGCCCGGCTCCGTATACTTTTTCTCCTTGAGGGATACGGTTTCGGCTACGGAGAACGGGGGGATGTAGATATCCTGAAAAACGGTGGAAAAGAGCCGGAGCAAATCCTCCTTTTCGAAGCTGCGGATATCCCGCCCGCCGATTCGGATTTGACCGGAATCGGGGGTGTAAAAGCCGCACAGCAGCTTCACTACCGTGGTTTTACCGGCCCCGTTGACGCCAACCAAAGCCACCTTTTCCCCCGCTTGGATTGTAAGATTAAAATGATCCAGGACCTGTTTTTTGCCCGACTTAGACGTATAGGAAAAGCACACGTCGCAGAATTCGATGGAATATTTTTCAGCCGGAGCCGCCGAGGCTGCCGGAGAGGCCTCCCGTGGGGCCGTCTTTTGGGGAAGAGGACTGGGCTCCGGTTCGCTCGTGCTGTCTAAAAAACCGCGCATGGAATTCATCTGCAGATTTGCGCCGTTGAGCTGGTTCAGGCTGTTCACTATGCCGCCTACAAACCCTGAAAATGCCGTGATAGCGCCGAAATACAGGGTGAAGTCCGAAACTGTAATGCGCCCGGAGGCCGCGGAATAGATCAGATAGGCGTATGCGACGCCGTCCCTGAGCAAAAGGACAAAGGCGTTTACGGCGCCGGCGAAAAAATATCGTTTCTGGATCCTGCGCATGAGGGCGCTGCTTTGGCCGATCAGGGTGTTGCGCAGATCTGTGAACCATCCGCCTGTGCGGTAGAGACGCATATCCTTGCCAAAGGCGGCGTCGCTCCCTGTATAGATGATGTAATTCAGCTTTTTATCGATCTTTGCCGTTTCATCCCGCTTTTCATACTCAAATTTCTGTGCCCGCCGGGTGCTGAAAAGGCTGATTAGGGAAAGAAAAACAAGGGCCAGCAGCATAAACGGGCTGAGAGCCGATATGATGCCCGAATAGATGATAAAGCAAAGGCTGCTTGTGAGGATCTCGACAGCCGCCACAAGCATGACGGAGGTTCCGGAAAGATCCCCGTACCGCAGGGTGTTCATGGCGCGCTGGTATTTTGTCTGCCCTTCTTCGCTTTCGATATCTTTGTAGCTGCAGCTGAGGGAACGCAGAAACAGCTGCATTTGGTAATAACGCCGCATATCGTTATACAGCAGGTATTTCCCTTCGTTTGCCATGCCGGAAAGAGCCATAGCCAGGGCCATGATCCCTCCGAACGACCCCAGAACAAGGCAGATCTCCGGTATATCTGCTCGATTCAGGACAAGATCCAGCGCAATTTTGGGCATATAAATGCCGAATACAGGCGAGACCACGGAAAGCACCACCTGCATTGCGATAAAAAGCAGCAATACAGGGTGTTCGGCCCGTATATCCCTGAGTAAAAATACGATATTTTGAAAAATAGAATAGCGAAGATTTTCCTTCTCTTTTTTCACTCTTCCCACCTCCTGCAGCTATGGTAGCATGCAGCCTTTTTGCTGCGGCAGTTTCTGCACGAACGGTATGTTTTTCGCACGAATGGTGCGATGGCGGTAATCGCCGCAGCAGAAAAAGGTCACAAAGGTCAAAGCGGAAGCATGACTTCGGTAGCGAATACGCCTTCTTCGTTCTGGCGGTTGACGTAGCCGTCATATTTTGCGGCGAGGCGGTCAATGCGCATCAGCCCGAAGCCGTGGGTTTGGCTGTTTTTGCGTGAAAGATATTTTTTTCCGTCTTTCGGTATTTCCCCTTCCGTGGAATTGGAGACAGAGATATACAGCTGGTGCTTCAATACGCCGATAAAGACGCGGATAAACCGGCTTTCAGAATCCGCCTGCCTGAGGCAGGCTTCCATAGCGTTGTCAAGCAGATTGCCAATAATAACACACAAATCAATTTCGGATATTTTCAATTCCGGCGGCACCACTGCCTTGGCGTTCACAGCTATATGTCTGGAATGAATCAGAGACAGCTTGGAATTCAGGATCGCATCGACCATAACGTTCCCCGTTTTCAGGACGGTATCCACCTGGGTTAAATCCTCGTTGAGCTTCAGCAGATACTCCTTTGTTCTGGTTTCATCCCCGCAAAGCGCCAGCAGGGTCTGGATATGATTGTGATAATCGTGCCGCCAGCCCCGCATGGTCGTATAGATGTTCTGCACCTCATCGCAATGCTTTGTGATGAGATCATTTTGATAGGCGGAAATGCGCCGGTCGATCATTTTTCCAAACAGCAGATTTATCAGTCCCATTGCGGATCTCCTTTAAAGTAGCGTATGAATGCCTGGTTAACAGCCCGATACCGGCTGCGTGAAAGGGGGATGCTTGCGGCGTTATCCAGTGTTACGGCCGTTTTTGAAATGCTTTTTATATATCGCACCCCCACAAGATAGGAACGGTGGCAGCGGATGAATTCTTCTGGGGCCGCTTCCTGTAGCTGCTTTTCTATGGCGGAGATGCTTGCCCTGACTGCAAGGCCGGATCGGGCCGTTGTGATCACACAGGAATGGGCGAACGCTTCCACAGATATAATTTCAGAGACCCCCACCCGCAGCGTTTCGCTCTCGCCGGTAAAGAATACTGTTTTTTCGGCTTTTTTTCGTTTTTCTGCTGCGCGGTCCAGCACCTCCGAGAGTTTGCCGGCCAAAATGGGCTTCATCAGATAATGCAGTGCAGAGACATCATAGCCTTCAGAGATATAATCCGGGTAGCCTGTAATAAAAACGATCTGCACGGAGTCGTTTTCCCGGCGAATGCGCCTGGCAAGCTCCATTCCGCTTATGGCTTTCATTTCTACATCCAGAAGGAGGATATCGTAATCCTTCTTCTCTTCATAGCGGAACAGAAAGCTTTCCCCGGAGGGGAAGGTTTCCACCTCCGCCCGAATATGCTTTTCTTCTGCCCATTGTTTTACGGCGGAAGCAATATATTCTGCGTCCTCTTTTCTGTCATCGCAGATGGCGATCTGATACTTCATACGCATTCTCCCTAGTCGCTTTTTTGCAGTCCACAGCATAAACCTTTTGATGCATAGCCGGAACAGCCGGAAAAACAACAGCCGGAAGGCACAGTACCTTCCGGCTGCATAAGGGGCTTTGCCCTTTGGCGTTTACGCGCCGCTCGCCTTAGGGGAACTCTTACAGCGGCCCTCTGTAGTTTTGTTTTATCCGAAATCTGTGTCAGTCTTCCTGCAGGGGCTGCCGGTCATATTCCCGGCGGAGGCTCTCCATTAGAGCAAGAATATTGCGGCAGGAAGCAGAACGGTCAAAGGAACGGCAGCCCTGCGCCATGGCGGATAAAAGCTCCGGATTTGTCAGCAGCCTTCGGATCTGCCCGGCGCAGTCTCCCTGGGAATCCAGGGAAACAGCCATCTGATGGCGGATGAGGAAATTGGCGTTATCCTCCTCCTGGCCGGGAATAGCGTCGAACACGGCCATAGGAATACCGCTGGCAAGAGCTTCCGACACGGTGAGCCCGCCGGGTTTTGTGATGAGCAGGTCGCTCATATGCATGAAATCCGCCACCCGGTCGGTGAAAAAGAACAGCCGGGTATCCTTAGGACTTTTGCGGATCTCCTTCTGGAAGGCATCGTAAAGTTTCTGGTTCCGCCCCGTAATAACGATGATCTGATAGGGTTCCGGAATCTCCTGCAGCTTTCTGTAAATTTCCAGAATATTGCTGACTCCGAAACTGCCCGCCATAAAAAGGACGGTGGGGACATTGGGCGTCAGATCGAATTCCCGCAGCAGGGCGGTTTTGTTCCCGGGGGAGAAGAAGGTTTCCCCCACCGGAATACCGAAGGGATGCACTTTTTCCTCTGGAGCGCCCATCTGCACCATGGAAGCTGTCATATCTTCGTTGGCGGTGATATAGGCGTCCACGTTTTCAGCGATCCAGGCCTTGTGGGGGCCGTAATCCGTCATCAGGCAGAGGAGGGGAACGTTCAGCTTCTTTTTTTTCTTCAGGACAGAAAGCATTTCCGTAGCAAAAGGGTGAGTCGAAAGGACTGCGTCCGGCTTTTCCTCTTCCAAAACAGGCAGAAGCTTTCTGCTGAACTGGTTCGTCAGGCCCGACATCATATCGAACAAGGGGGTCCTCCGGTTGGTGCGGGTATAGAGATACCCGAAAAAGCCCGGAACATGGCGCACCATGAAATAGTAGCCGTCGCAGCAGACGGTATCCACCAGCCGGTTGATGAGCTTCAGTGTGTCGATGACGGTGATTTCATGCTCAGGATGCTTTTGCTGAATGAAAGTCTCCAGCGTGTGAGCGGCCCGCATGTGACCGCCTCCCGTAGATGCGGAAAAGATGACAATTTTCAAAGGAAAGCCCCCTCAACGGAAGATTTTTACATATGACGATACAGCATAACAGCATGCAGCGGTAAGGATACGCGGCGCGGCGCTGCCTGAGCAGAGGCAAAGCAGGCAGAGGGGAGAAAGCAGCCCTCTTTCGAACGACCAGCGCCGGAGCTGGTAGGAGGTAGGAGGCGCTGCGGCGGATACGCTGGAAAACGGGCCTCAGCTTCCCTGGGCTCCCTTCAGCGGGCGCGATTTTGCACTGCGCGGCGTCAGGGCGAACGAGTGTATGAGATATGGAGCATACCTTCGTTTCAGAAGTTTCAGAAGAACGCCGGAACGAAAGACGGAAAATATATACTGGAAGAGCATATCCCCGCCTCCTTCCGCATATACAAAGATGGCGGCTGCGGACGCGGTTCCGGTGCGGCGGAGAATGCCTTTTGCCCGGTTTTTTATGAAAGCCGCAAGGAGAGGGAAAATCGAAAATACCATTGCCGCTTGCATCAAGGCATGGCCCGAGGGTCTTATTCCTTTGTATCTCCCTTGCCCTTCGTTTTCTCTGCGTCCTCTATTTCGCCGGATGAAGCGGTTTAGGAAGACGCATACGGGTTTTTCCGGGCTGGCCGTATCCGTACGGCTGTACCGCATAGCCGCCCTTTTCTGAAGGGAATAGGCTCTGCGACAGCGTACGTGGTGGCTGCCTGCCGCGCGGGAAAGATCTCCCTGTATGAAACGGCGGCGTTCTTTATATATAAGAGTATAGCACATTTTTTTTCAAAATGGCAACCGAAGCCCTTTTTAGCTCTTTTCCGGACGAGTTGTTATCAACCTTGTAACTTTACTTTTTGCCTTAAAGAGGATATCATAAGAACGGTATTATTGCCGCAAGGCTGTGGAGAGCGTCCGTATTGGGAATAGTAGGTTCAGAGAGCGGCTGTGCGCCTGTATCGCCGCTATACATGCGGAAGCCTGCTGCATTCGGACTCTGCCAAAAAGAGGCCTGCGGATACAATATGAAATAAAGATCCAGTAAAGAGGGGGAAGGACCATGTCTCTGCATACGCCCCAGGATACGACGGATATCTATTCCGATTCTGGAAAAAAGAAAAGCAGGAAAAAAATTTGGATCCTATCGGTTACGATTGTAGCGGTTGCAGCTTTGGCTGTTACGGCGTTTTTTGTGGTCCGTTCCATAAACGAGAGGAAGGCCAGGGAGGCCCACGAGGCCGAAGTGGCCGCGCTTTTGGATACGGACACCTTCTACGACGGCATCGTAGTCGAGGGCGTGGATTTGGGCGGCATGACCATGGAAGAGGCTCAGACCAAGCTGGAATCCATGGAAGACGGCCTGCGGGATACGTATTCCATAACCCTGAAATACAAGGATCAGGAATGGAAGCTCACGGAAGACAACCTGGATTTCACTTTCAACACGAAAGAGGTGTTGAAGGAAGCCATGGCCTACGGCCGGGACGGCGACAGGGAGGAACGCTTCCAGAAGGTCAAGGCCCTCAAGGAGAAGCCCGTTTCCTTTGAAATAACCAACACCATGTCCTATGAAGGGATAAAGGCCGATTTGGAAAAGATCGCCGGAGAGATCGATAAGGATATGCAGAACGCCTCTGTGGAGGGGTTTGACAGCGCTGCAAAGACGTTTTCCTTCAAAGAAGGGACCGCCGGTGTAAAGGTGGATCAGGCGAAGCTGTATACTCTGGTGGGAAAAGCTATCGACGCTGGGGAGAAGACCGCCTCTATCGACATCCCCGTTGAGGATATCCCGGTGGAGATCAATAAGGAGCAGCTTTCGTCCCGTATGAAGCAGCTTTCGTATTACGAAACGGTGGCTACGGCGGCATATGCTTCGCGCTTCAATATGGGCCGCGCGCTGGACAGCTTCAGCGGCGTGGTACTCCAGCCGGGGGAGACCTGCTCCTTTTTCGACAGAGTGGGCCCCTGCGGCAAGGAGGACGGCTATATCCAGGCGAACGCTATTCTGAACGGCCGGTTTGTGCCCTCCTACGGAGGAGGGATCTGCCAGGCCTCCACCACCATATACGGGGCCATTCTCAGGGCCGGAGTAGAGATCGTGGAAAGAAGCAACCACAGTATTCCCTCCACCTACTGCCCTATCGGGCAGGATTCCACGGTGAGTTACCCCAGCCTGGATCTGAAATTCAAAAACAATACGGATTTCCCTATGTATATCTATGCCGGAATGGACGGCAATACCTGCTGGACGGCTGTTTACGGCTATCAGGATCCCTCCTATGACAAGATCGAAGTGTATTCCAAGCTGACGGAGACGATCCCCGCCAGGGATTCTAAAAGCTATCAGTTGGATAATTCTCTGAAGAAAGGGCAGATCCGCCTGGATTCCAACGGACGCACCGGCTACAGGGCCATTGCATGGCGCGTATATCTGAAGGACGGCAAAGAGGTGAAGAGGGAGAATCTTTCCTCTTCCTACTATCCTCCCACGGGAAAATACTACTCCTACGGCCCGGGGACGGATATCTCCAATGAGCCCGGCCCCAGCGGCGGGGCCGGCGGTTCGCAGAAGCCGTCGAGTTCGTCTAAGCCTGCGGAGTCCTCGAAACCTGCGAATTCGGGAAGCTCCTCTAAACCGAACAGCTCTTCCTCCAAGCCGGAAAGTTCTTCCAAGCCGGAGAGCTCTTCGAAACCTTCTTCGGCTCCCTCCTCTGAACAGCCGTCTTCAACTGCTCCTGAGGAAGAGAACGAGGCGGCGTGAGGCGTTCAGCGCGTCCCGGCGGCTGTCCGCAGCTTCCGGGACGTGAACGAAATTTGCAATTTTTGAATTTTTTTGCTATACTATATGGCGGATGGACGCCGTTATGGATACACAGTGCAGAGAGGACGATTATAGAGCTTGCAGTACTTACATAAAGAGGAAATCATTTGAAAAGAGCAAGAAATCCAGGCGGCGACTAGGTTATGTGAAGAAAGGATTTATAGAATGGAAAACACTCCCAGGATCAGCGTGATTATCCCCGTCTATAACGTGGAAAAATATCTGGGCAAATGTCTTTCTTCATTGGTGGAGCAGACCTTCCGTGATTTTGAGATCATCGCTATAAACGACGGTTCAACGGATCATAGTCTGGAAATTCTGCGCCGGTTTGAAGAAAACTATGATTTCATCACCGTGGTCGATCAGGAGAACAGGGGGATTTCTCCTACCCGGAACAGAGGACTTGAGCTGGCCCGGGGGGAATATATCTCTTTTGTTGACAGCGACGATTTCGTAACTCCCTGCTATCTGCAGCGGCTGTATGAGCTCTGTGAGGAAAACAAGGCCGAGATCGCCTGCTGTTCCTATTATTTCCGGTTTGTGGAATGGGATTTTATCATTCAGTATCCCTTCCGCTGCAAAGGGATTTATACTCGAAAACAGGCTATGAGGCGGCTTCTGCACGACTGTTCCGTTCAAGGCCTTTTATGGAACAAGCTCTTTAAGCGATCCCTTTTTGAGGAGAAGAAGATCCGGTTCCCGAAGATGTGCTTTGAGGACCTGGCGGTGATGAATCAGGTATTTGCGGGCGCTGAGCGTGTGGCGATTACCAATGAGCCGCTGTATTATTATAATAAGTACAGCAGCAGTACTCTGGCCACCATCAACGCGAAGAAGGTCAACGACTTCCTCCGGTCCATCGCTATGGTGCGCACCTCGCTGGAAGAAAGCGGGGAATTTCGGAATTACCGCCGCAGCTACTGGCTGCTGACGCAAAAAACGGCGTTCTGCTGCCGTTCCTATCTTTTCAAGATCCATCGGGAAAAGAAGGCGAAAGGGGTGTTCCGGAACATCCGCAATCTGCAGAGAGCGGTCAAATACTGCAACAGCGATGCGTTCATGCCTGTCCATTACCCGCATGAATTTGCGGATTCCGTTTTGGAACCCGGCTCCAAGGAGCTTCTGGAGGAGGATTATATCCGCTAGGAGCTGCTGCCCATGAAACGAAAAAGCAGGGTCACTCTGTTTCTTCAGATAGCCTTGTTCGCCCTGACTGCCGGAATGCTGATATACTTCTGCATTTCGGGCAACAATCTCGTATTACTGCTGCACAGCCTGCCCGGATTGAGCCTGTTTTGGCTTCTGGGCAGTCTGTTTTGTGTGGCCGCCGGCTGGCTGGCCGAAACGGCGGTTCTCCACCTGCTGCTCAAAAGCGCCTGCGGCGGAAGCTATACCTTCCGCGAGAGCTTTTCCGTTGTGATGACGGGCCTGTATTTCTCGGCCGTTACGCCGTTCGGACTTATGGGACAGCCCATGCAGTTTCTGAGGCTTTCCCGCCAGGGGGTGCCTTCCGGGAAGGCGGTTTCCGCACTGGCGCAGAAATATTTGGTGTATCAGACGGCCATAACCTGTTATTCCGCCGCGGTACTGTTTCTGCGCAGCGGCTTTTTCAGCCGCGAGCTGCCGGGCTTTCTGGCTTTGGCGGTGGTGGGGTTTGCGTATCAGTCTGCGATGGTGATTTTCCTCTTTTTCTTCACCCACAACAGGCGGGTGACGGCCAGGCTCATCCGGGGAATTCTGCGCCTGCTGGCCAAGCTGCGGATCGTAAAAAATTTTCAGCAGGCTGAGGACAAGCTCAGCCGCCAGCTGGATTTTTATCTGGAAAGCAACAAAGCCATGCATAAGGATCATAAGCGGAGCCTCATGGTCTACGGCCTCACCCTGCTCCAGCAGACGGCGGTTTTTGCCGTTCCGTTTTTTCTTTATAAAGCGTTCCGCTGCGAGGGATTCCCTGCGGCGGATATGATCTCGGCCCAATGCTTCGTCACCATGATTTCTTCCTATACGCCTCTTCCCGGCGCGGCCGGAGCGGCGGAGGGGAGCTTTCTTATATTGTTCCGTATGTTCTTTCAGCCGGATATCCTGCAGCAGGCCATGCTGCTGTGGCGGTTTGTGAGCTATTATTCCTGTATTCTCTTCGGCGCATTTTTTGCCGGTTTCGGGAAGGGGAAAGGGGCTGCCGCCGCTTCGGGAGAGGATGCGGATTCTTCCAGGGAGGTATCGTAGTTCATGTTGAGGGATGGATTTTTCAGAGTAGCCGCCGTTTCTCCCAAAATACGCGTAGCGGACTGCGCTTATAATGCTGTGTCCATACGGGAAGCGGCGGAGAAGGCTGCGGCCGAGGGGGCGAATGCGGTCGTATTCCCGGAATTGTGCCTTACAGGCTATACCTGCGGGGATCTGTTTTTGAGCGAGACGCTCCTGAAAGGGGCCGAAGAGGCCCTGCAGAAGCTGATACGGGAGACGGCTTCCCTTCCGCTTCT
>URRG01000023.1 GCA_900550095.1 uncultured Oscillospiraceae bacterium | reverse complement strand
TATTTCACCGACGCCCAGCGCCAGGCCACGAAGGATGCCGGCAAGATCGCGGGGCTGGACGTTAAGAGGATCATCAACGAACCCACGGCGGCGGCTCTTTCTTACGGCATCGACAAGGGCGAAGACCAGAAGGTCATGGTCTATGACCTGGGCGGCGGCACCTTCGACGTTTCCATCATCGAAATGGGCGACGGCGTGCAGGAGGTTCTGGCGACGGCAGGCAATAACCGCCTGGGCGGCGACGACTTTGATAAGCGCGTGATGGACTGGATGGTCTCTTCCTTCAAGAGCGAGACCGGCATCGACCTTTCCGGCGACAAAATGGCTATGCAGCGCCTGAAGGAAGCCGCTGAAAAGGCAAAGATCGAGCTTTCCGGCATGACTTCCGCCTCGATCAACCTGCCCTTCATTACGGCGGACGCCACCGGCCCCAAGCATCTGGATATGACCCTTTCCAGAGCAAAATTCAACGAGCTCACCGCCGATCTGGTGGAAAAGACCATGGGCCCCGTGCGTCAGGCTCTTTCGGATTCCGGGCTGCAGATTTCTCAGATCAGCAAGGTGCTGATGGTGGGCGGTTCCTCCCGTATTCCCGCTGTGCAGGACGCGGTGAAGAACTTTATCGGCAAGGAGCCCTTCAAGGGCATCAATCCCGACGAGTGTGTCGCTATCGGCGCGGCTATCCAGGCCGGCGTTCTGGGCGGCGAGGTGGAAGGCCTCCTGCTTCTGGACGTTACGCCTCTTTCCCTGGGCGTTGAGACCATGGGCGGCGTGATGACCAAGGTCATCGAGCGCAATACCACCATCCCCACCAAGAAGAGCCAGATATTCTCCACGGCGGCGGACGGCCAGACCCAGGTGGAAGTAAACGTGCTGCAGGGCGAGCGTGAGTTCGCCAGAGACAATAAGCAGCTGGGCCTCTTCAAGCTGGACGGCATTGCTCCCGCCCCTCGGGGGATCCCTCAGATCGAGGTTACCTTCGACATCGACGCCAACGGCATCGTGAACGTATCCGCAAAGGATCTGGGAACCGGCAAGGAACAGCACATCACTATTTCCTCCAGCTCCAACATGAGCAAGGAGGATATCGACAAGGCCGTGCAGGAGGCCGAGCGGTTCGCAGCCGAGGATAAGAAGCGCCGCGAGGAAGTGGACGCCAAGAACGAGGCGGAAAACGCCTGCTATGCGGCTGAAAAGCTCCTGAAGGAAAACGGCGACAAGCTGGACGCAGCGGATAAATCCGATGTAGAAAGCAAGGTCGCGGCTCTGAAGGAGGCTGTCAATAAGGGAGACACGGCCCTGATGAAGACCGGCATGGAAGAGCTCCAGAAGGCCCTTTATACGGCTTCGGAGAAGCTCTATAAGAATGCGGCTCCTCAGGACGGCCAGGCGCCCCAGGGAGGCCAGCCCGGCGCGGGCCAGGCTCCTAACGGCGGCAACGTATACGACGCCGAGTATAAGGATGTGGACGACAACAAATAATCGCCTGCCTTTTGGGCCCGGCGTACAGAATCGTGGGAAAGCTTGCAATTTTCCAGCGGTTGTGTGATAATACAAAACGCTTCGTAAGGCAGCCAGGCAGAAAGCACACCGGCTGCCTTGCTTGCGTAAATTTCACGGATGCGGCGGGGCGGCATTCAGGCCCCCGGCAGAAGGCTTTATGACATAGAGGCCGGTATAGCAGGCCAGCCCGGCGCAGGCGCTGCGGGCGAACGGAGATAGGGCGGGAACGCCGCCCCGGTATAGGAGTGGTTTGGTTTGGCGGAAAAAAGAGACTATTATGAGGTGATGGGAGTTCCCAAAAACGCCTCGGAGGATGAGATCAAAAAAGCCTACCGCAAGTTGGCGAAGAAATATCATCCGGACCTGAATCCCGGCGACAAGGCGGCGGAGGAAAAATTCAAGGAACTGAACGAGGCCTACGAGGTCCTTTCCGATAAGGACAAGAAGGCGCGGTACGACCAGTTCGGCCATGCGGGCGTGGATCCCAATTTCGGCGGCGGTCCTGCAGGCGGCAGTCCCTTCACAGGCGGTATCGACCTGGGGGATATTTTCGACAGCTTTTTCGGCGGTTTCGGCGGCGGAGGCCGCAGGCAGAACCCTAATGCGCCCAGAAGAGGCAGCGACACAGAGGCCGTGGTGAATATCACCTTTGAAGAGGCGGCCAAGGGCTGCAAGAAGACGGTCTCCTTCGGGAAGATCGACGCCTGCAAGGAATGCGGCGGTTCCGGCGCGGAAAAAGGCACCAGCGCTAAAACCTGCCCCCAGTGCGGCGGCAGCGGACGGGTGAACGTCAGTCAACGGACGCCTTTCGGCGTGGTGCAGACCAGCCGGGGCTGTGACCGATGCGGCGGCAGCGGAAAGGTGATCGAGCATCCCTGCAGGACCTGCGGCGGTACGGGCCGGGTCCGCAGGCAGAAGACTATTGAGGTGAATATTCCCGCCGGCATAGACAACGATCAGGTTCTGAATGTCCGCGGCCAGGGCAATGCCGGGCAGAACGGCGGCCCTGCGGGAGATCTCCAGGTCTATGTGAACGTAAGGCCTCATCCTATTTTTGAACGCCGCGGAAACGACGTGTGGTGCGAGATGCCCATCACCTTCAGCCAGGCGGCTTTGGGGGCGGAGGTCACGGTTCCCACTATCGACGGCAAGGTCAGCTATCAGGTGCGGGAAGGCACTCAGCCGGGAGACGTGTTCAAGCTCAGGGGCAAGGGTATCCCCTATGTGAACGGCCGTGGCCGGGGAGACCAGTATGTGCAGGTCACGGTGGAGGTCCCCAGAAATCTGACCCAGAAACAGAAGGACGTGCTGAAGGAATTCGATACCAGTACAAAGGACGACGGCAAACATTACACCAAACGGAAGACCTTTTTTGACAAGATCAAAAACATGTTCGGTGAAGATAAATAAGGGAGAAGAAGAAAACCCAAATGGTAACACCACATAAGGAAGCAATTTGAAAATAACATTGAAATATAACTTGTGGGCGTTGCAGAAGAGAAAAGACAGCGCAGGGAGCAATTTTGCTCTCTGCGCTGTCTTTTTATGTGAAAAATCAGAATCGTGCATTCATCGTCTTGGAGCTCTCCTGCTGCAATTTAGGTCTGAAGGAGGCGTAGCGTATGTGAGGCAAAAATACTACTAGCGGTTGATGAGCGTGAGTATAGGATTATTATCGACAGTTAGAACACCTTATGAAACAAACTCCTTACAGACGTCAGATATATGGATACAGTTGATAAACTGATTATCAAAATCGCTCAAGCATCCTATTAAAAAATTCAAATGTAAGATGACATAGGTTTAAACGTAAGAAAAGACTATATTTGAATATATGAGACGGTATATACTCAAAAGTTGGCGGCTATTGCTTGCCTACTCTTATAACTGTCAGAGTTCCCGAGTTTGGCGTATGACGTCAACGACATTTACGGAATATCAAACAGCATCATAAGGTGCGATATGCCAAATTTATTGACAAGCGGCAAACTGAACGTCTACATTACTGATGTAAACAAACAAGCTGAAGATATATTTTTTCGTTTTGTAAAACAGATGGCAGGACGTGATGGTGTGACAGAAAAGCTCAAGGCGGATAGGCTCGAATGGATGGTATCCGCAACAGAGCCGCGAAATCGCAAATCACGATAAATTTATAGCTAACTAATAATAGGAAGGCTGAGCAACGCATATTGACATAAGCGGATCCAAATGGTATACTGTGAAAAATATTTACGCATACTCCGAAAGAGAGGTTTAACAATGGCCAAACGGGTTCAATTTGTTTTAACAGATGATGAATATGAGCAGTTAAAAACAATTGTCGCACAAAAAGGTGTTACAATATCCAAATATGTAAAAGATAAGGTGATTCCTAAAGCAGATAGTTTTGAGTTTGTATGGAATGAGTTTTTAGAGAAACTCGAAAAGTATCCTTCTGGAACAGAATTTAATGTTGCACAAATATTGTCTTTAGCACGTTGGAATACACTGGACAAATCCGCCAAACTCTCCATAGCTCGATTATTTAATAAAAACGTGACAAATGGTGTGTATAGAAATATTGTATTTATTGGAAGATCTCCTAGCAATGTAAGTTTATATAAAAAAATGTAAAAATATTGACAAAACAAAAATGTTGATGTATACTCCTGGAGTATAAAAATATCCCCCGATCCTTTATATTGTAAGCTTCGGAGTACACATACACATTATATAGCCATAAAAGGAGAAAACAAAATGAAATTTTTAACGTGGAATATCCAAAACGGCGGCGTGTTAGAATTTAATAACCCGAGAGTGGGTAACATTGAAAACATCTTGAATACTATTAAGCAAGAAAATCCTGATGTAATAATAATTCAAGAATATCAGAGTGAATTTTATAATGAGTTTGTCCGTAATGGTTTAACTGCATTATCGTATATGCATACTGTTTGTGGAGATCATCCGGATAAGACATTACGGAACCGCGTTCTTATAGCGTCAAAAGAGCCGTTTCAAAACATAGATACCACAGAGAATATTTTGGATTATAGTAAACGGAATTGGCGGGAGATCGTTGTAAACGATAATTCAATTCATATTTTGGGTGTCCATGTTCCTCTCGCAACAACAAGTAATCTTTATAATATGAAAAAAGATAACAAAAGAGAAAAGAAAATATTTTTGGAAGCTTTGATGGAAAAATTTATTGAGTACAAAAACAGTGGTGTCCCCTGTATGATATGCGGTGATTTTAATTTACATTCAAACGCTATATACAAAGAATATTTAGATGACTTTGCTGATTGTTTAACAGAAATTACATCAAAGGAAGCTACACACGGGAATTATAAATTTGATTATGTTTTTGTAAATGATGCATTTAAAAAGCTCATAAAAACTGAAGAGGTCTTTGTTCCCCACCCAACGATGTTTTCCGACCATAGCTATCTATGCGTAGAAATCGCTTAAGAAAGGAATTTTTATGAACAGAACAGTAACTTTTGTTATAGGCGCTACGGCATCCGGCAAGACAACTTTTATACGAAATCACCTTTCCAAACAAAAAAACGCAGTGATTTTGAATGTATATGATTATCAGCAAGCAGCTTATAAAGAAATGGGCTTTAACAAATCTATCCCGTTTGAACAGGAATTCAAATGCTTATATAAAGCAAATGAAAATCTTTTACTTGATATCATTAAGGCGTTGCAAGAAGGTAAAGACGCAGTGGTCGAGCAGACTTTATACAAAGCAAAGCGCAGGATAGCATACATAGACGCTATTCGTAATGCAGTAAAGGATATTACTGTTGAGGTTTATGTAATGTGTCCGAGCGACTCTGTTTGGAAGACGTATATACATAAGCGGAAATTGAATGGTTTTATCCAACAGCTAAGAGCTGATGTGAAGGCAATAGAATTTCCTAATCCCAGTGAGGGATTTGATACTATATACGAGGTTATAGATAGCGATATTCGACTGCGGATGGATGTCCCTAAGCACGAAATTGTTGATGCCGCACATAAAGAACTCAACGAAGAAGCACAACGGATGATGCAAGAGGAAGAAAAAGCAAAGCAACGGCTAGAGTTGCTTGAAAGTATGAATTCACGCCCGTTTTGGCATTATTGTGAGGTGTGCGGCGCAAAGGTTTTCTGCACAGCTCAAGAAGCCTTTGATGCAGGTTGGGACTACCCGCCAAAAATCGGTTTATTTGGATTTTTAGGACCCCGTACTTGCGGAAGGTGCAGCGTGACCGAGACCCTGTTTTTTAAAGTGCAGCAGCAGAAAATTCCCATTGTCTTTGAAGAAGCCTTAACAGAAAAGGAGCTGCAAACTTGGCAGCGAATAAAGGAAGAGCCCGAAAGTTTGCTTGACGAAGAAGAGGGATATGAATTAAAACGGTAGGTGATAAACTGACAATTCATGATATTGTATGGAGACATTTTCAAATAGACGTGTGAGGTGATTATTCTGACATTATATGGATTATTAAAGAAAATATCTTCTATTTTGGCAAGAAATAATGCCGACAAATTATTTGAGTATACAATTCACTCAATGGATTATAATGGTGGGTTTCTGCGTTCGAGATATTGCTATTGGGAGAAGACCTTATCTGATTTTCAATGCAGCGACAATTTGAAAACTATTCTTATAACTCTGATGACACCCTTTGATTTTTGTGATTCTACCCAATATTACGAAGAAGGCGATTTTGCCGATTCGCCTTTTACGGCATTAAAAATGCAGATTTTCCTTCATGATTTATCAAATATGAAGCATTTGGAACAGGCAATACATTGGGGCTGCGGTGTAGGCTTTAGGTATCCAATAAAGATCGACTTAGTTAATGAAAGTTTTGAGATACTTCCGGCAGCGAGTTTACGTACCAAAATGGGCGTTGATAAAGGGAGGAACCAATGATAAAATTTAGAGAATTGAGATCACGACTATCTGCCACTGACCGCCTTTCGATTTGTTGCAAAGATACATTACGGCACAAGAATTATATTACAATAAAAGATGTGCCTGCCTCATATGACGAATTAATCGTTTATAGTATAGGGATCATCGAAAGCGAGTTTTATAAAATCAATGAGTTTGGATACTCTGCCGAAGGAGATCAGGAAAATTTAGTGCTGCTTTCTTGTATAGAGCTTGTGGTAGCTTCACAAGATGGATTACAAGAAAATACTGATTTTGATGTAATAGACGTAGGAAGTATCGTTAAAATCGTTGAGGAAGACAGCATCGGCATTGTCAAAGAGATTCGCGATGATTTTAATTTAGAAGTCGATATGTACTATGTGAAAGATGATTTTCTGGTGCCGTTATGTCCCAAAAGTGTAAATCGCAAAGATGTAATCTTAGCCGATAATGATGATTTTCGTGTCGGTTTTCTTATGTATTTGAGCCGCAGAGAATATTTACATATCTACTCCAAAAGGGATAAAGGCCGAATGTCCGCTGTGTTACATCAAGTGAAGAAAGCTTGGGAAACATGCCCGGATTTGAGATTAGGCCAATTACTTATGAACTGTTGTGCTAACAACAGTGTTATGTTTGGTATTGAAGATGAGATGCTTATGGCACGGCTTCACAAGATGTTTATAGATAAAAGATAAAAGTATTTACAAACACACGTTTTGTTGAGCGTAATGAAATATTCTATTAAGAGAACTACAACTGAATATTATTTATCATAGGAGGATCAGTTGGACAACCTCAGGTCGGCCAAGGTCTGCGATATATTAAGCGAAAATACCGCCGCTTCCGTGAAGGCTTTTGGTACTGTTGGCAGACGGAAAGCGAATTGGCAGTCCTATTTTTGATTTCAAAGCCGGTTCCATGAATGTGATACCAAATACACAAAGGGAGCAGTCTATCCTTTTGTCAGGTCGGTATGCGTTCGTGTACCGGTTTTTTGTTGCCCAAAAGCCGCTTACAACTGAATGGGGTGGCATTGCGGTGATGAGAATGGGGCGGCGCTGCAGTGTTAGTCCGGGACGGGGATAGAAAAACGGCGTTCAGACAGACCGGCAAAACACTCACGGAAAACACAGCGGAGATGTTTTATGCCGTAGCAAGCAGGAAAACTGTATTGACAGGTTTCCTTGTCATCGCAAGCAAGTGACGATTTCTCTTTAGGGAGTATCCTCCCTCTTATTTAATCGAATGGAAGGGCTG
Organism: uncultured Oscillospiraceae bacterium; assembly: GCA_900550095.1. GTDB lineage: Bacteria > Bacillota > Clostridia > Oscillospirales > Acutalibacteraceae > UMGS1264. Next base: position 5,409 of record URRG01000023.1, on the reverse strand, counting down.
ATGCTATGGATAAGGTAAAAAATGAAAGTTTCTGTATGCGTGTGGGCGAGAAAGAGAAAAACCTGATTGAACGAACCTCTGAAAGATGTGGTCTGTCCATATCGGAATAGCCCCGTCAGCGCACTTTGGAATATACTCCGAAAGCCGCTTTGCCCAAAGTTTTCTTTTCATTCAGCGATAAGCCGGATGGACTGTATATAGCCTGTGGGGACAAAATTACAGCGGGTACAGAGAAATAAATTAGCGCTCTGACGGATGGGATTACCGCCGAACGTATTCTGCCGCAAAAGGAGAGACTGGTGCAAAGGGAGCGCCTCCTTCTTTTTTTATGTGCAGTTACAGCATCTGATAAAATGAAAAAACTGCTTATGTTTTCGGCCTGTTCCGCATAGATTGTATAAGGGCAGGTATGCGGTGCCGCAGCTGGGTATGTTTATGCGTATGCAGCAGGCTGCCGCATGCTTGCGCAGGTATCGGTATACAATCTGCGCGGCGCAGGCCGTTTTGGGATGAAAAGAATATGCGGAGAAGTTTTTCCACCGTCTTTTCACAGACGCGCCCTTTTGCCGCTTGTGTGTATGCTTGCCTATATGAACGGAAGGGTTTGTGGTCATATGACAGGCAAATGGGCGTATGCGGCGCCGCCGGAGGCGCTTGCGGGCATTGCGGGCATCGCGGGCATGGCGCAGAAGGGACCGTGCGCCGCAGGCGGGCTTCTGTGTGCGAACAGCGTCCGGTTGGGGGCGGCGCCGGAAAACCGTGAGGAAGCTCTTCGGATGCTCTCCGAGCTGGCGGTAAAGGGCGGAGGGGCGTCCTGTGCGGCAAGACTGTATGAATCTCTTTGGGAGAGAGAGAACCTATGTCCTACCGGCATGGGAGAGGGGATCGCTATTCCTCACGCCAGGACGGCGGCAGTGCGCAGGCCCTGTATGGCGGCGCTCACCGTACCCGGCGGCATGGCGTACCCTTCTCTGGACGGAGAACCCGTCCGCCTTTTGTTTATGATCGCCACGCCGGAAGAGAGCGGAGAGCTCTATATGGAACTTCTGGCCCGGCTCTCGGGCCTGCTTCTGGAGCCCGGCTTTGCCGGAGCTCTCATGGAAGCGGCGACCACGGCGGAATTTCTCGGCCTTTTCTGCTTAGCGGAAGGGCTGTGTGCTCCCGGTCCGGAGTGTCTTCACCAGGCCGTGCAGGCGATGGCCTGAAGGGGAGGGCGGCCCGCAGGAAAGGATCCGAAAGCAGGGTGGAATGCAGGAACCGGGCTCCGCAGGATTGAGCGGAACCCGGTATTTTGAAAGGGCGGAGAAAAAGGCGGAAAGGCCGCGCCGAATCTCTCAACGGGAGAAGGAGAAACGGTCTCCCAGCCAGCGGAGCGCCAGCTTTACCCAAGGACGGCAGGCTTCGTTGACGCTGTTGGATTCACCGTCGCATGTGGAAAGGCCGTGGTTTCCTTCGGCAAAGAGGTGGCATTCAAAGGGGATGCGGGATTTCTGCAGGGCCGCGGCATAAAGCAGGGAGTTTTCCACGGGCACGGAGGGATCGGATACGGTGTGCCACAGGAAGGTGGGAGGAGTATCCTGGGAGACATGCTTTTCCAAGGACCAGAAATCCCAATTTTTGCCGGGCTCTTTGCTGCCGGATATGTTCACAATAGAAGAGCGGTGGGCAAACTCCCCGGCGGTTATCACCGGGTAGCATAGAATGGCGGCGTCGGGCCTGTTCTCTCCCGGCTCTATGGAAAGGGAGGCGGAAAGCTCAGGGAGATTCCAGTAAACGGAGAGGCTGGCCGCCAGATGACCTCCTGCGGAAAAGCCCAGTACAGCGATCTGGCCGGGGATGACAGCCCATTCTTCGGCTCTGGCCTTTCGGCGGATGAGAGCCACTGCAGAGGAGATTTCTTTTAGAGGCAGCATGGAGGAGATCTCTTTTGGGGCTACGGAGTACTCCAGGACGAATACCTGATAACCCCTGGAAAAAAACGCCATGGCGGGCGGGTCGAATTCCCGGCGGCTGAGAAATTCATAGCCGCCGCCGGGACAGATCAGAAGAGCCGGCCTTTTCAGGCGGTTGGGGAGCTCGCCGGGGCAGTTGTCATGCAGGTAAGCGGTGAGCCGGGCTCCTGATTCCAGCACCGGCAGGCGGACGATATCCATAAAAAAGCTCCTTTCAGAATGGGGGATAGGATGGAGGGCATGCAGCTTTCACGTTTTGCCCTTCGGCCTTTCTCCATTATAGCGCCCCTGCTTTAGCAGATCCAGCGGTTTGAGAATATTTCACCCGGGAGAAGCGGCCCTTTCAGAGAATATGGGGCAGGCGTCTCTGTATGGCAGGCCGCTGGGCCCCAAGAAGGCAGGGCGAAAAACCACAGGCTTTCAGAGACGTTCTCTGGAATATCCTCCCCCGGTTGAGAGCAAAAAGGAGGGACGGCGGAATAATGCAATACTGCACTGCGGCGATATCGCAATACCGCGGGTTTATTCTGACGCTTGCCGCCGGCAAGCGTCTTAAGGAATGCGGCAAAACCCGCTGGGGAGACTCCCGGCGTCTGCAAACAGCGGCCTTTGTAAAGTTTGCGCGCGGCTTTCCCCGTAGTGTGCGTGAGCGATGACTCGAAACGGTTGGATAATGAAGGACGAGCACCTTTTGTTCCTTTTTGGCGGACAAAGTGCAAAACGCCGAAATGCCCGGAAACAGGCTTGCCTGCCTCCGGGCATCTTTGCATCTTTAGCGGTTTGAGATTCAAGATTTATTTGGCGAGAGCCGCGCCGAGAGCGCTGCACTCTGCAGTGGCGTCTTCATCGGGAGCGCCGTTGCAGATCACGCTGTCGCACACGAGAACGGCCCCGTCTCCTGTGCAGGTTTCCTCCCAGTTGCGCATCCATTCGCCGTCGCCCCAGCCGTAGGAACCGAAGAGGGCTACCTTTTTGCCGCTCAGATTCGGCTCGCAGCTTGTGAACATGGGCTCGAATTCGCTTTCTTCCAGCTGTTCGGCGCCCATGGAGGGGCATCCGAAAGCTACTGCATCGTAATTGCCGATGGAATCGGGGGCAAATTCCGCGGAGGTGAAGAGCTCAGCCTCTGCTCCGGCTTCCTTAGCGCCTGCCAGCACAGCCTCGGCCATGGCCTCTGTGTTGCCCGTTCCGCTCCAATATACAACTGCGATTTTGCTCATGTTACATCCAACCTTTCTTCAAACAATGCGTTTATTGTATCAAGCGGCTACGGTGAGCCGCAGGATAGGCGTTCCTTCTTTCAGCTTCCGGCAGTAAACGTCCGTGCACTTTCTGTATTTCATAAACAGCTTCTGAGCCGTCTGCTCGTCGCCGTATACCTTCCAGCATCCGGCGCATTTGCAGTTCCGGCCTCTGTTTTCGATAAAGCCTTTTACGTCCGCCAGGGGATACCCAAGAAACAGGCCGATCTCATGGGGGAATTCCCTGCTTTCCTGCAGCCGGCGGGAAAGCAGGGCAAAAATTTCAGGAAGTCCGCTCTCCCGGTCGTAGCCGTATGTCTCCAGGAAAGCCCGCGCTTCCGGCATATGCAGCTCCTGCTCCAGCTTTTTCTTTCGGTAGACATACATCAGGGCCCGGCCCGGCTGGCTGCAGAACGCTCTGACGTAAACTCCTTTTGGATTGAGCATCCGGTTCCAGCGCCGCACTACGCAGAAAAGCTTCTTCCGGCAGGGGTATTCGCAGGCGAAGAGGCTCCCGGTTTTGATTCCCGCAAGCGTGGGGGAACAGTGCGCCACCAGAAGCTGCTCAGACATTCCGGCCTCCCTGCAGAACATGCGTGTCGAGGATGCTTCTCAGCGAGGCCATGGAGCTGGAATGAGACCGCGCTACGATGGTCCCCTCGCCCTTGAGGTTGTTCATGGCGCACCGCACCATCTTATGCGACACCGTATTGGTAAACAGGATCAGAAGATCGGGGCATCCGATCTTATCTTTCATGGAACTGGTCATTTGCGTGAAGACCTTCGGCTTACAGTTATATTGTTCACAAAGCGATTTATAGCGGCAGACCATACAGTCGTTCCCGCCGATGATAACGATGCTCATTGAAGTGCTCCTTTCTCCGGTTCTGTGGGCTCCGGCTCTTTGTCCGTGCCGGATCGTTCTATCACGGAAGGCATACGCAGATTCCCGAAAAGAGAGAATACATTTAAGTTAGTTAAAACTAACCAAGGGGGTGTTTTCAGCGCCCCGAAGGGCGCTGAAAACAAAGTATTGAAAGAGGACAGTATCTGCCGATACGGAATTCAGTGCAGCAAACCAAACTCTGCTATTTAGTATACGTAGAATTTTTACTGGTATCTACTCCGAATAGTTTGTTTTAGCTCCATTTGGACAAAAGGCGGTTCTATCCGTTTCTGCGGAAAAAAGATTTTGTCCGCGCCGCCTGAATACCTGAATACCTGCTGCCTGCATCCACGAATATCTGGATGTATGCAGACCCCAATGCCCGCAGGCATGCCGCCCTCTGTTTTGGGGATGAAGGGGACGCCCTTAGGACAGGCGCTTTCCTTTTTGGTTTTTTTATTTCTCCGCCTTTTCCAGCCGCTTTTTTTCCTTTTTTGTTTCGATCAGATGCCGAACGGCGAGCACGGGGTGGTGGAAAAGCATCCGGGGCCCGGAATACCGCATGACGGCCCGGACCTTTTCGCGCATGTCGGGTTTATAGCAATGCACCCTGCAGTTGGAACAGAAGGTCTTGCTCTCCATAAAGGGGCACACGTCCACCCGGTGCTCCGCATAGGCCAGAAGCTGTGTGCATTCAGGGCAGAGTTCTCCCGTATGATGGTTTCCTTTGCAGTAAAGGCGGATCATGAGCTCTATAACGGATTTTTCGTTTTCCCGCTTGGTCTGCAGATCGACTTTCTTTTGCTTTCCGGCGCTCATCAGCTCATCCTCCCGTTTTCCATGGAGTAGGTCTCGTCTGCGATCCGCATGGTGGAGGGGCGGTGGGAAACAAGCACCACCGTCTTGCCCTCTTCCTCACGCAGGGCCTTCAGGATGACGGCCTCGTTCAGGCTGTCCAGATTGCTGGTAGGTTCGTCCAGCAGGAGCAGAGGCGCGTCGTGCAGGAAGGCGCGGGCCAGCCCCAGCCTCTGGCGCTCTCCTCCGGAAAGGGTAGAGCCCAGCTCTCCCACAGGCGTATCGTATCCCCGGGGCAGAGAGGTTATGAAGTCGTGGACGGAAGCCTTCTTACAGGCCGCCGTAATTTCCTCGTGGGTGGCGTCCCGCTTTGCAATGCGCAGGTTATTTTCTATACTGTCGTGGAACAGCTGGGTCTCCTGGGTCATGAAGCTCTCCGCCTTCCGCAGGGAGCCTGTGCGGATCCGGCGGATATCGGCTTCCGATACCAGCACTTGGCCGCTTTGCGTATCCCAGAAGCGCATGAGGAGCTTCA
>URRG01000022.1 GCA_900550095.1 uncultured Oscillospiraceae bacterium | reverse complement strand
CCGGCGGCAGCGGTGAAAAGGTCAAGCTGACGGCTCTGTTCTCCAAGCACAGCCTCACAAAGGACGTCAACACCATGCAGTGGCTGACCGATCTGGAAGAGGAGTGCGGCGTTGAGGTGGAATGGCAGCAGATTTCCGCCGACTGGGACCAGAAGAAACCCGCTATGTTCGCCAGCGGCGAAATCCCGGATCTTCTTTTCTCCGCTACGGCTGATTCCGACTATGTGCAGTACAACGGTCTGTTTGAGGATCTGAAGCCTCTGATCGAGCAGTATGCTCCCAACCTGCAGGCCATGTTCAAAGAGCTTCCTGAAGCAGAGATCCTCTGCACCACCATGGAAGGCAAAATCTTCGGCACCCCCAAATACCAGAGCGTATGGCCGAACACCAACGGTACCATGTACATCAACCAGGAATGGCTGGACGCCGTGAATATGGAAATGCCCACCACATGGGATGAGCTGGAAGCTGTTCTGAAGGCTTTCAAAGAGCAGGACGCCAACGGCAACGGCGACCCGAACGATGAAATCCCCATGGACTTCAACGGCGGTTTCAACGGCGCTTACAGCCTGCAGAATTTCCTGGGCAGCACGGGGATGCAGATCACCGGCCCCAACCCCAACGGATATTTTGCGGAAGACGGCCAGGTCAAGAACTACTATGTGGACGAGCGCTTCAAGAGAGTTGTAAAATTCGTACAGCGCCTGTGGAGCCAGGGCCTCATCAATGAAGAAGCCATCACCCAGGATTATTCCAAGTTCCAGTCCGTAGCCCGCGGCGAAGGCGATGTGGCTAAGGTCGGCTTTACTTGGGGCTGGGAAAAGGGTGACCGTTTCGGCACCGAGCTTCCCGACCAGTATGTCTCCGTTCCTCAGCTGAAAGAAAATGAAGACACCGAGAAGGTTTGCTATTCCTATGACTTCTACGGCCTGAACTATGGCGGCAACCGCGTCGCTATGAGCGCTAAGTGTCAGAACAAGGAAGCCGCTATGAAGTTCATCGACGGTTTCTATGACGAGAAGGTCAGCCTTGAGGTCCTCTTTGGCGGCGCCAATGATGTGGATAAGTGCATCGAGATCGAAGAGGACGGCACCTATACCATTCTGCCTCCTGCCGATACCGAACTGGATCCCGGCACATGGAAGTGGACCAGCTCCTTCGCCGACAACGGCCCCATCTGGATCCGTGACGACATGAAGATCAACCTGGGCACCGACATGCAGGCTGTTACCGAAGAAAAAGCTGTGTATGACGAGCTCTTCGAGGATCTGGATCCCAAGGACATCTATCCGGATATGTTCATGAAGTACAGCGAAGCTGATACCAACACCCTGGCTATGAACCAGGCCAACATCGGCAATATCGTCGATCCTGCCTGGTCCTCCTGGATCACCGATTCCTCCAAGGACGTCGACGCTGAATGGGACGCCTATGTGCAGAACGTTATGAATGCCGGCCTCTCTCAGAACCTGGAGATCCGCCAGAAGGCCTTCGACGAGTATCTGAAGACCATGGCATAAGCTAGGTTTCTATGTCCAAAAAGGGGATGCCCTTCCCAGCATCCCCTTTTTTGCTTAGTATGTCTATCCGTCTTATTTTGAATAGAATATGCAGAGAGGAGGATCCTCATGAAACAGGCAAATACCGCCGCCGTAGCCGTGCCCAAGAAAAAATTCAGCTTGGGAAGGGCTCTTAAGCGGGACTGGCAGCTATGGGTCATGATCCTGCCGGCGGCTTTATATATCCTTATTTTCTGCTACGGGCCCATGTACGGCCTGCAGCTGGCCTTTAAGGATTTTGACTTCAGCAAGGGCATTACAGGCGGCAACTGGGCGGGCTTTAAGTATTTTGAGCAGTATTTCAACAGCCCCATGTTCTGGCCCACTATCCGCAATACCTTCACCATTGCCTTTTTCTCACTGATTTGCGGCTTCCCGGTTCCGATCATTCTGGCCATTGCCATCAATTCCATCAAGGGCAAGCGGTGGAAGAGGACCGTTCAGACGACCGTATATCTCCCCTACTTTATCTCCACTGTTGTTCTGGTAGCTATCCTGCAGATCATGCTTTCCCCCACCACAGGGCTTCTGAGCAACGCTATGAAGGCTGTCGGCCTTATCGGTGAAAAGGCTAATCTGCTTGGAGATCCGGGGGCGTTTGTCCCTGTTTATGTGCTTTCCGGCATATGGCAGAGCGCCGGCTGGAACAGCATCATCTTCATCGCCGCCCTGGCCGCGGTGGACGGGCAGCTCTACGATGCCTGCAAGGTAGACGGAGCCAACCGCTGGCAGCAGGTCTGGCATGTGGAAATCCCCGCCATCCTGCCCACCATTATCATCCTGCTCATTATGAATATGGGCGGTATCCTGAGCGTAGGCTTTGAAAAGACCTTCCTGATGCAGAACTCGCTGAACAAATCGGTTTCAGAAGTTATTTCCACTTACGTGTATAATGTGGGCCTGAAATCCAGTCAGTTCAGCTTCGGCTCCGCCGTGGGACTTTTCAACACGATCGTAAACTTCGTATTCCTCATGCTCGCCAACCAGATTTCCAAGCGGGCTGCGGATATCAGTCTGATGTAAGGGGGCGGAATACAGAATGGCAGCAGCAAATCCTACTGTGAATAATACGATCCGCACCCATAACGGGCCGGATATTCTCTTTAAAATCGTTATCACTGTTATCTGCGTGTTTTCTTTCCTTGTCGTGTTGTATCCCATGTATTTCATCGTAATCGCCTCCTTCAGCGATTCCACGCTGGTAAACCAAGGCCAGGTCGTCCTGTATCCCAAGGGCGTCAGCTTATACGGCTATGAGCAGATTTTCAAGAAGCCTGAAATCTGGGTCGGTTATAAAAACACGATCATTTATTCTTTCTTCGGCACAGCTCTGAATCTGGCTGTGACTCTTCCTGCGGCCTACGTGCTCTCCAGGAGGACCTTCGCGGCCAGAAAGATCATCATGAAGCTTTTCGTCTTCACTATGTATTTCAACGGCGGCATGATCCCTACCTACATGCTGATCAAGGACGTGGGGCTTCTGAATTCCCCGCTGGTGATGATTATTTTCGGCGCCCTGAACGTCTATAACCTGATCATCACCCGCACCTTCTTTGAGACCTCGATTCCGGATGAACTCTATGAGGCGGCCACACTGGACGGCTGCTCTCACTTCCGGTATTTCGGCACGATCGTGCTTCCCCTTTCCAAAGCGGTTATCGCGGTTATTATGCTCTACTACCTTGTGGGCCACTGGAACGATTTCTTCAACGCCCTGCTTTATATCAACAGCGACGCATATCAGCCTCTGCAGATCGTTCTGCGGAACATCCTGCTTCTGAACCAGGCTATGGCCGGAGCCACCGGTTCTACCGGCGGTGCAGGCGCAGGCGCTTATGCCCAGCAGTATGCGGACCAGATCAAGTTCGGCGTTATCATCGTTTCCACCCTGCCTGTGCTGTGCGTATATCCCTTCATCCAGAAGTATTTCGAGAAGGGCGTTATGATCGGCGCTGTTAAGGGATAAAAAATTCTTCCTATCATAAAACATATGCAAACCTATTAAGCATGGGCCGTTTCCAAAAGGAAGCGGCCCATGCTTGTTCAAAAGCTTTGTTAGCGCATTGAAATCAAGATCAAGGAGGCATACAAATGATAACCAAAACGCAGAGCAGGCTGATTTGGAAAACAAACGGCGAAATCATCGTGATCGAGGCATGGGGAAAAAACGCCCTGCGCGTCAGAAGCGTTATGATGGGCCAAGTGCTGGATACAGACTACGCTCTTCTGCCCTCCCAAGACGCGGCCTGTGTGATCGAGATACAAAAGGATCGGGCGAACATTACAAACGGAAAGCTCAAAGCCGCGGTAGAGCTGGCTTCCAGCGGATGGCGAAAGGATCACGGAAAAATCACCTTTTACAGGCAGGACGGCTCAATCCTATTTGAGGATATAGACCAGAAAGATTCCCCCAGCCCGCATCCCAGAGAATTCCGCTCTGTACATGGAGGCGGCTATCATCTCACATGCAGCTTCAAGGCCTATGAAGGAGAAAAATTGTATGGAATGGGCCAATATCAGATGGAAAAACTGAATCTGAAGGGCTGTGTTCTGGAATTGGCACAGAAGAATACGCAGGTCTCCGTCCCTTTTGTGGTCTCTTCCCGCGGATATGGATTTTTCTGGCATAACCCCGCTGTAGGGCAAGCCGTCTTCGGCGAAAACAAAACTGTTTGGACAGCTGAAAACACCAATCAATGCGATTACTGGGTCGTAGCAGGGGATACTCCCGCAGAAATTCAGCAAGCATATGCAAAAGCCACGGGACTGCCGCCCATAATGCCAGAATATGGGCTCGGCTTCTGGCAATGCAAGGCCCGATATTGGAACCAGGAGCAGGTTCTGGAAGTGGCCAGAGGCTACAAAAAGAGAAACATTCCTCTGGACGTTCTCATCATCGATTTCTTCCATTGGCCCCGGATGGGGGATTTCCGCTTTGATCCGGAATTTTTCCCCGATCCCAAAGGGATGGCCGAAGAGCTTCGTTCGATGGGGATAGAACCCATGGTTTCCGTGTGGACGCCCATAGACTACCGCAGCGAAAACTTTGAAGAAATGATGGACCGGAACCTTCTCGTCCACGTGGAGCAGGGGCTCCAGGTCACACTGCGCTTCTTCGGCGGCGAAACCCTATATGCGGACATGACAAACCCTGAAACCCGCAGCTATATCTGGGAGAAACTGAAAAGCAACTATATAAAAAACGGCATCCATCTTTTCTGGCTGGACGAGGCGGAACCTGGATATACAAAATACGATTACGGCAATTACCGGCATTATCTCGGTCCCGCGCTGCAGGTAGGGAATATTTATCCTCAGATGTATACGCGGATGTTTTATGAAGGTCTTGCAGCTGAAGGCCGCAGTGAAATCGTGAATCTGGTGCGCTGTGCCTGGGCGGGTTCCCAGAGATACGGCGCGCTCGTATGGTCCGGCGATATTCCCAGCACCTGGGAATCCTTCCGCCGTCAGATCTGCGCGGGCATGAATATGGGTATGGCCGGCATCCCCTGGTGGACCACCGACATCGGCGGCTTCAGCGGAGGGGATATCCGCGACCCGGAGTTCAAAAAGCTCCTTCTCCGTTGGTTCCAATGGGGGACCTTCTGCCCGGTCATGCGTCTGCATGGGGCGCGCAGTCCGCATACGGACCATTGTAACAGCCGCGGAGAACCTATACTGGACGAAGGCGCCCCCAACGAGATATGGAGCTACGGCCCGGAGCTGGAGGCTGTTTTTACCCGGTTCATCAAAATCCGCGAAATGATACGTCCTTACGTCCGCACACTCATGGAAGCCTCCCACAGGACAGGGGAGCCTCTGCTGAGGCCCATGTTCTATGATTTTCCTGAGGAAAGCGAAGCCTGGGACCTGAAGGATCAATACATGTTCGGGCCGGACCTGCTGGTAGCTCCCGTCTTGGAGCCGAACGCCGAATCCCGCCGTGTATACCTGCCGGAAGGCTCCTGGACGCATCTCTTCACCGGGGACGTCCTGGCTGGCGGCGGATACAGAACGGTTTCCACTCCCTGGGAAACGATGCCCGTCTTTTTGAAAGGCGAAACCCACAGGGAATGGGTTGAAGCAATCCTAAATCTATAAACAGCCTTTTGGAAACCGAATACAAAAGAGCATCCTCCGCCAATACCACGGAGGATGCTCTTTTGATTATTTATTACGGATTATGGAACTCTATTCTGTTCTCTTTTTCTGTGCAGAAGCACAGCGCCCGTCAGAATACCGGAAATAAGGAAAGCGTATACAGCCGCAGCCGATGTGCCGCATTCTCCCGTTTGAGGAACCTTCGCTCCGTCTCCGCCGGGAAGAGCCTTGCCGTCGTCCGGCCCGGCCTTCATCTCCAGGTCCGTCATGTCATATAGGGCCGTCTTTCCGTCCAGATAACGGAGATACGACACAAGAGCGTAATAGCCCTGCTCCGTGGCCATAGCGTCGGCAGCTCCGCGGGCCGTGTGGCAGAAGCCGCCGCCGTTCCAGAAGGCAGTGAGCCCATCCAAAACAGAATGGCCGTTCTTGATAAATCTGGCATCCCCATCCGGATCGATACCCAAACTGGCCAGCGCCACTATAACCTGAGCGCTGCTTTCGGCGCAGGGGTCCCCGTCGTCCGAATAGCTTCCGTCTCCATTCTGCAGAAGTGAAAGCAGCTTCAGCGCCTTATCCGCCGCAGCAGTCACAGCCTCCTGTTTTCCATAATATGGAGCCAGGGCCTGCAGCGCCATGGCGGTGATATCCACATCCACCGTCTCCCCATCCATCGACCATCCGCCGGAGGGCAGCTGACGGGAAAGTATCTCCTCCAAAAGGGCCTCGCGGGTGGTCTGCCGCGCGCCTCCGTCAGCCTTCGGAACAGCGTACTCCGCACTGTCAAAGGCGATCAGCGCCCATATAGTCCCATTGAGCCCCTGCTTTTTCACATAGTCAAAATCCGCCAGAGGTGCGAGCAGATTATATCCGGCGATATTTGAAGCGTCATAGCCAAGGGACGTAAGCGCCAGCGCCACACGGGAGTTTTCCGTGGATTTGGAACGGTGCAGCTTTTCGGAATCCCCGGCCCGAAGCGTTTTCAGCACATTTTCATAGTAGCCCTCTCGAAAACTGCCGCTCAAACGATCCCCTCTGGAAAGCCCCAGAACGATCCAGTCGCCTCCTACAGGAGAAATGCCGGGAACAGAACCGTTCAGAAGATACTCCGCCGTCTTCCGCTCCATTTCACGCACAGAAGCTTCTTTTTCCGCCAGCAGGCGGGTGCACTCTTCCTCCGCCTTTTCCAAAACGGAGAGCTTTTTCACCAGCTTTTTCTGATCCTCCGTCAGTTCTTCGTAGGCCCGGCGGGCCTTTTCGATCTTCGTGCGGCTGTAAACGTCCACCGGGCCGATCACGTCGATCAGCGCGTCCACACGCTCTGCCGCGGCCAAATCCGTCTCCGGCTTCTCCGCCGTAAGGCGGGCGTATTCCTTTTCAGCCGCCTCCAGAACGTCTCTGTTGGAAACATTCAGCTTCTGCAGATCCGTCAGAAGCTCATAAGCCTCCCTGGCGGTTTCGATGGCCCCGCCGCTTTCCAGAGTGACGATCCCGATCTCGTCGATCAGGCGCTCTACCGCCTCTACCATGGGGTCGCTCGGGTTCCAATCCGTATCCGTATAATCGTCGGTATAGAAGAACACCATTTCATCCCCGTCCTTCAGGAAGACGGAAGGCATATAGTCGGGATATTCTCCGTTGATGGTATACATCCACCCGCTTCTGGGGCCGTTGGCCAGCTCCTCCAGCGCAACGCCGTCCGGGCCTGTCACAGAGGACACATACCCGTTCCCCAGCGCTTCGTAGGAAAAGCCGTATTCCTTCATCATCTTTTTAAACAGATCGTAAGCCGTAGCGCCGCTTTCAAGGATGCACTCCCTGGCTGGAATCCATTCCGCATATTCCGTATGGGTTCCTGATTCCCCGTGGGGAGTGTCTCCCAGAAGGGCAAAGGACACCTGGATCGTTTTAGGCTCTTCCGGGTCGGTTTCGCCTCCGCCTTCTCCGGAGGAATCGTTCTGCCAAAGAAGGAGCGGAAACCCTCCGTTCAGGTTCTTTTCATCCGCTGTAAAACAGATTTCCCCAGCCTGCGCGTTGAGCATGGAAACAAAGGAGGCTTTTTTCATGCTTTCCGCGCTGACGCCGGTAGCCGTCGCGTCGGTGGCGGCGCTTTCCGATTCCGCCAGATAGAAACTGCCCTGGGTGATCATGATGTAATCCGTGCCGCCCAGGTCTCCCAGTACGCCGAAGGCATGGAGACCCGAAGGTACCCTGCCTGTGGTATAGCATCCCTGGGGAGCGGCACACACATACGCCTTGCCGGCGATACCGCCCAGATACTCCGAACCGCTTATATCCGCCGTGTTGTAGCAGGCTGTGACAACCGCATAGTTGGTCATATCGCCCACTATACCGCCCGCGCGCAGAGCCCCCTCCTTGCCTATGGGCCCCTTGTTGACGCACTGGCCGATCTCTCCCTTGGAGCAGGAGCCCGCGATACCGCCGACGCTTTCCGAGCCCTTTACCGGCGCCGTATTGACGCACCGGGAAATCACGCCGGCTTCCCCGTTCTGGCCCGCGATGCCGCCTACATCGGAGACGCCGCTCACGCTTCCCTCAAAGGAACAGCCTGTGATCCTTCCCTCCGTGAAGCCCGCAATGCCTCCAGCAGCTATGGCCTCGCCGCCGGAAACATCCACAGAACCGGAAACATGAAGATCCTTCACCTCTCCCTTTCCGCCGATATTTCCGAAGAAGCCCTGCTCGTCGCCGGAGGAAGACAGCCTGAACCCGCTCACCGTTTTTCCATCGCCGTCAAAAGTCCCCGTATAGGGAACGCGGCTGTTTCCAATAGGATACCAGGAATCCGACTGAAGTTCTATATCGTCCGTAAGCTTGGCGTCCGCAGAAGGATTTCCGCCGTTCACAAAGCTTGCAAACCATTTGAGTTCTTTTTCTGTGCCGATCCGGTAGGCACCGCCTGCATCCTTCTGAGGTTCTGCGCACTGGGATTCCGGCCATACGCCGGCCTCCTCTTCCGATAGGACCGCATCCGTTTTCCGCTCCACGCAGCCCGGCTTGGAGCCCGTCACCCGCACGGTGAGAATCCGGCCCCTGTCTTCCTCCCTGACGGTGTAGGAAGCCGTATCCGCGCCGGGGATCTCCATATCCCCCCTGTACCACTGATAGGCGGGGGAACTCTCGCCGCCGGTGTACACAGCCGTAAGCGTACGGCCCACAACGGCAAGGCCCGTGATCTTCACAGTTCCCGTAAAGCCTTCGATTTTTTCGGAGGCTCCCGTCACCACGCCCTGCAGCTCCGGATCCATTGCCTTTGCCCGCAGGACATACCCTGTGAGGGAAGCGGGGACCTCATATTCTTCTCCCACAGCCAGAGCCGTTTCGTCATAGCCGTCTGAAATATACCAGACGAAGAAGGGGGCTTGGGCATTTCCTTCGTAAACAGCCCGGGCCGTGTCTCCGGCCTCCGGCTTTCCGAGATCCACCGTCCCTGCGATCCTTTCCCTCTCCGGCAGCATGGAGGGCAGTATCCCCGCCTTGTCCGTAAGCTCCTGCTCTGAAACGGGAGTTCCGCCGGAAGCTATGGGGAGGCTTTCCAGATAATAAGCCTCGCTGACGCCGTCGTTCATTTCGCCTACAGCACCGCCCACGCGGAATTCCTCTCCGTCTTCGGTATCCACATAGGAACCTGTTACATCTCCCGCGCTATAAAGGCCGGAGGCCTCGGAGCCGGTGGTATTGATCCCTACGCAGCCGCCTACGCCGCTGCCCAGGCATACCACGTTGCCCGTATTATAGAGGTTTTGGGCGGTCCCGTTGTTGCGTCCCACAAGGCCGCCTGCAAAACTCAGGCGGACAGCCGCGCAGCTCACTATGTGACCGCTGTTGGCGCAGTCTTTCACCGTGCCGCCGTCGTTATCCGCCGCGATACCGGCTGCAAAGCTGCTGCCCGCCGTGATCATTCCGGTGTTTTTAGAAAGGGCCACCGTTCCTTCATTGACGGCTGTGACGCCGCCCACATACTGACCGCCGGAAACAGCTCCCCTATTGGAACAGCCTTCTATAGCGCCGCCCGCA
Organism: uncultured Oscillospiraceae bacterium; assembly: GCA_900550095.1. Lineage (GTDB taxonomy): Bacteria > Bacillota > Clostridia > Oscillospirales > Acutalibacteraceae > UMGS1264. The sequence continues at coordinate 3,516 of URRG01000022.1, read as the reverse complement.
TTAACAGCCGCAATACCTGCGATCCGGTTTCCTCCACTGATTTCCACTGCGGAGACAACGCCTGTGATCCTTCCGCTGTTGCAGGACGCAGCCGCTCCCGCGCTGTCGGAATCCAAAATCAGGCCTTCTATGGTCACGTCCCGGATCTCGCCGCCGTTATAGGCGAAGAGGCCCGCTCCGTTTTCGGAGCTGATATACAGATTGCGGATGGTCTTCCCGTTGCCGTCAAAGACGCCCAGGAAGGCCGTTTCAGCTGTACTGCCGCCTATGGGCTCCCAGGGGCGGTTATTCAGATCGACGTCCTCCGTAAGGATCCCCTCTATATATGGATATTCCGCCGCCTTTTCCGCGAACCATTTCAGCTCTGCGGGGGAAGAAAGCTGGTATACCCCGTCAACGCTCTCAGGAGCCGTTTCAGAGGCCTTTCCGTCCCAGCCGTCCGGGTCGGGCGCGGGCGCGTTCGGATCCCCCGTTTCGTCCGACTGCCAGGAAAGAACGGGATATCCTTTGTTTATGGAACCGCTGTCCGCCGTAAAGCCGCTCCCCAGCTTTTCAGCCAGCGCCTTCAGCTCTTTCTCCGTGCAGCCTTCGGCCCTGCCCGTCTGCACGGCGCAGCCGTTCTCATCGCCGATAACCGCATCTGCAATGCCGCTGAGATAAAAGACGGATTCAAAGGATTTGGCTCCACTATCAAATTCCAGCCCGCCTGCCACGGCTCCGGCTTTCTCACCCTTCACGCTGCCAACGGTATAGGCGTTGGAAAGCCCGCCGTAGCGGAAGCGGCCTATAAGCCCTCCGGCCGCGCCGTTTTCGGCCTTCACGGCGCCCGTGTTATACACATTCCGCACAGAACCGCCGGAATAAACCGAGCCGGCCACACCGCCCGCATAGCCGGAACCCGTGACGCTTCCGCTGTTGAAGGAATCCGTCAGGGCATCCGATCTTTCGGAGTAGACACGGCCTGCAATCCCGCCGGCATAGTCAGAAGAAGCGTATACAGCGCCGGCATTGGAGCTCTTTGTCACGGAGCCGGTGCTGTCCAACTCGCCCACAACGCCGCCAACATATCCTTTTCCGGAAACCTTCACCGAATCGGTCACATGGCAGTTTTCTACGGTTCCCTTGAGATCGCCGGCTATGGCGCCCACATAATTGCCGGACGCTGAAACAAGGCTGTCCGACACAGTGAGATTACGGATGCTTCCGCCCGACACATATCCAAAAACACCGGCATTGCCGCCGCTCTGGCTGATATACAGGCCTGAAACCGTGTGGCCTTCTCCATCAAACACGCCCGTATAGGCCTTGCTGCTGGAAACGCCTACAGGGCTCCAGACATAAAGGCTGTCCTCTGAAGCGCTCATATCCTCGTTGATGCGGATATCCGCCGTAAGTTTGGCGGAACTGTCCAGCCCGGCGTTTCTGTCGAACCACATGAGCTCGTCCGGCGAAGAGATCAGATATACGCCTTCGCCGTCTCTGGCGGGCTCCGTCAGGGTGCTCCCATCCCACGCGGTCTGAACAGCCAGATACACCTTCGGCACATCGAAATCCTTCCCGGATACGGTGAAGCTCCCCGAAACCGTTTTATAGCCTGCGCCTGCGATCCGATAGGAATAGGTTCCGTCCGGCAGAAGGAAGCTTCCGTCTGTTTCCGCCTGGAGCTCTTCCGAAGGATATTCCCCGCTGGTCACATAGACGTCCACGGCGCTGTCGGGGCCGCCCTCCTCCTTTTCATAGGAAAATGTCACAGAATACCGCGGTTTTTCTGTTAGAACCACTTCCAGCGCGTCCTGAGCCGGATCTCCCGTGATGGAGAAGGATCCGGCCTTTTCTTCATAGCCGAAGGCGCGGGCGGTATAGCTATAGGGATTTCCCGCCTTTGGCAGGACGTACGTCCTCCCGTCCGGAAGAGGATTCTGTCCTTCCACCGTCAGCTCCGCGTCCGCCGGCGCTGTGGAAAAGACAAAAGGATAGGTTTTCACCTCCAGAGAAACAGAAATCGTCTGACCTCCATAGGCCACCGTAAAGCTTCCGTTCACGTCTTCGCATTCTTCACAGGTAACCGTATAGATGTAATCCCCGTTCTTCAGAAGATAGGTAAAATCCTGTTCAGGCTCCGGCTCCACTGCCGCACCGCTGCCGTCCCGAACAGTCAGCTCGGCCCCCGGAATATCGATGATGAATTCCACCGTATACCTGGCCTCCGGATCCTGCCATGTGAGCATGGGGTAGCCACCATTGGGGTCGGCGATAAAATCCCCCAGAAGGGCCGCGAATTCCGCGGATTTCATCTCTTCGGCATCTTTGGCCGCTATCCCCCCGGCGGAGGCATCGTACCCGTCTCCCTGCGCTGCTGCAGAAGCTAGATAATAGCAGTTCTGAGCCGTAACCAGCCCGGAGGTCACAGCTCCGCTGTAGCTTTTTGCGGAGCTGTTGCCCACAACGCCGCCCGCAAGCACGGTTTCATCCGATGTGTTGAGAACCACGTCTCCCGCGTTGTAGCAGTTTTTAACAGAAGCTGTATTGCCGGTAGAGGAAACGCCGCCGATGACACCTCCCACCCCCTTGGCGTTCGTATCATCAAAGGAAGCAGAAGGTTCGTTCCCTGTAACAGTTCCTATATTGTAGCAATCAGAAACAGAAGAAGAGGCTCCTCCGGAATCGCCTGCGATTCCGCCGACTCCGTAGGTTCCCGTCACATTTCCCGTATTAAAGCAGTCTTCCACTTTCCCCCCGAGACTGCCGACGATCCCGCCCGTTCGCTTAAGGGTGCTGGAGATATCGCCGGTATTTCCGCAGCGGATAATGGAAGAATTCCCGGAGGAGCTCTCAGAGAGCCCTCCCGCAATGCCGCCTGTAGAATACGAGTAGGAGCTGGGTTTTCCAGTATTGGCAACCGCGGCGCTGTTTATGCATCCCTCTATTTTCACAGAAGTGACGGCTGTGCCGGCAATGCCGCCCACGTAGTCGCCGCAGCCGGAAACCCCACCGTTGTTTGTGCAGTTCACGATTTCAGTTCCGCTTCCCGCATAGCCTATAATACCCGCACAGTATCCCTTGGCAGAAGCGGAAACTTCGGCTTCATTCACGCAGTTTTCCAGAACAGCGGGATTTCCATATCCGACGATCCCCGCCGTATACGAACTGGATGAAGCGGAAGTAGCCACAGAACCCTCCACCCTGAGATTTCGGATCGTGCCGCCCTTCACATAACCGAAAAGGCCCTGATACTGCTTATCTGTATCGATGTGAAGGCCGGAAACGGTCTTTCCGTTCCCGTCAAAAACGCCGCCGTAATACACGTAATCGCTGTATGAAGCGTAACGGCCGATGGGCTCCCATTCCTGCCCTTCCAGATCGATATTATCCGTCAAAAGGGCGCAGAGTGTGGAAGTGCTTTTGGAGGCGCTCCCGTTTACCCTCTCCGCAAACCATTTCAGATCCGCCGCATCCTCCAGCCTGTACGGATCTGTTTCCGAACCGGAACCGGCAGGGGCTTCCGCCGCCGCGGTC
>URRG01000021.1 GCA_900550095.1 uncultured Oscillospiraceae bacterium | reverse complement strand
CAACTGGGTGATTCCCTTCTGGTACAGGGCCTCTTCCGACGCCATGACCTCCGCCACGCCTCTGGGCCTTCTGGCAGAGGGAAAAACGGAGCAGATCCCCTCTTATCTCAATCTGTTCCTGGGCGCACGGGGCGGATGCCTGGGAGAGACCTGCGCTCTGGCCCTTATTCTGGGCGGCGTTTATCTGGTCGCCAGAAAGGTCATCAGCCCCGCTATTCCCCTCTGCTATGTGGGCACGGTGGCTGTATTTTCCCTTTTTCTGGGCCGAGACGTCCTATTGGATCTGCTTTCCGGCGGTCTTCTTTTGGGGGCGATCTTCATGGCTACCGACTACACCACTTCTCCTCTCTACTAAAAAGGAAAGATCATCTATGCTGTGGGGTGCGGCCTTTTGACCATTCTGATCCGGGCGTTTGGGGCCATGCCGGAGGGCGTCTCCTTCTCCATTGTGCTTATGAATATCCTGGTCCCCCTGATCGAGAGGGCTTCCAAGCCCAAGCCTTTTGGAAAGGAGCCTGAAAAACATGAAGCTTGATCCAAAAGAAATCTTCCGTCCGGCAGTTTCTCTTTTCATCATCTGCGCGGCTGTCACCGCTCTTCTGGCGGGCACCAACCTCCTGACAAAGGACCAGATCGCCAATCAGAGCCTGCTGGCAGAACAGAGCGCCCGGGCTGCCGTGTGCCCCGACGGAAAAGCTTTTGAGGCCGGCGATGAAGAAGGTTCCTATTATGTGGCAAAAGACGGCGATTCCGTTGTGGGCTATATCTTCACCACCGAAGCCAGCGGTTACGGCGGGAAACTCAAGGTCATGACCGGCATCAGCTCTGAGGGAACCGTCACCGGTATCTCGTTCCTCTCCATAGATGAGACCCCGGGCCTTGGCATGAACGCCCAAAAGGATGCTTTTAAAGACCAGTATAAACAGGCTGCGCCGGAAGAAGGCTTCACTCTCATAAAAAACGGCGGGGCCGGCGAGGGTGAAATCAGCGCCATGACGGGCGCCACCATCACCAGCAATGCCGTAACAGAAGCCGTAAACGCAGCCATAGCGCAATACAACGAGATAAAGGAGGGAGCATAAATGGCTAAACAGGAAAAAAGCCTCTGGCATGAATTTACAAAAGGCATTATTAAGGAAAATCCCGTCCTGCGGCTCGTTTTGGGCACCTGTGCCACTCTCGCCGTCAGCACGGCCGCCAGCAACGCCATCGGCATGGGGCTTGCCACCACCTTTGTGCTGGTATGTTCCAATGCGGTTATCTCCTTATTGCGGAACGTTATCCCGGATAAGGTCCGCATCCCCTCCTATATCACTATAATCGCCGGATTTGTGACTATCGTGCAGATGTTCATCAAAGCCTATTCCCCCGCTCTGGACAGCGCCCTGGGTATTTTTCTCCCTCTGATCGTTGTGAACTGCATCATTTTGGGAAGGGCGGAAATGTTCGCCAACAAACACCGCGTTCTCCCCTCCGTCCTGGACGGTCTTGGAATGGGCGTCGGCTTCACCGCTACGCTCCTTCTTATGGGGATCATCCGCGAGCTTCTGGGAGCCGGGACCATTTTCGATATCCCTGTGCTTTCAAGCTTCATGGATCCCATCATCATTTTCATTCTGCCTCCCGGCGGCTTCTTTGTGTTCGGACTCCTGATCGCTTTGGCCAATAAGCTCTCCGGAGACGGCAAGGCTCCTGAAGAGATCGGCTGCGCCGGCTGTCCCATGGCGGAAAGCTGCTCTAAGCTGAAGGAAAAGGAGGGTGCAGGGAAATGAACGCAGATACCGTAAAATCCCTTGTCGCTATTTTTCTGGCGGCGATTCTGACGGAAAACTATATCCTGAATAAATTCCTGGGCATCTGCCCCTTCCTGGGGGTCTCCAAAAAGCTCAATACCGCAGTGGGCATGAGCGTAGCCGTTACGGCTGTCATGGTGATATCTACCGCGGTCACCTGGCCTATTTATACCTATATCCTTGTCCCGGCGGATCTCACATACCTGCAGACCATCGTCTTCATCCTGATCATCGCAGCCCTGGTGCAGCTGATCGAGATCGTGCTCCGGAAATTCATGCCTCCTCTCTATAATGCCCTGGGGATCTACTTGCCTCTCATCACCACAAACTGCGCTGTTTTGGGCGTGACGATGCTGGTGATCGAAAAAGGCGCCGCCGACCCCACTTTTGGATATGCGCAGTCGTTGGTGAACGCATTCGGATCCGGCGTCGGATTCCTGGTAGCCATGGTGCTTTTCGCCGGAGTACGCGAAAGGCTGGAAACCTGCGACATTCCCAAAACACTGCGCGGGCTCCCCATTACGCTGATCGCGGCATCGCTGGTCGCCGTCTCCTTCCTGGGCTTCCAGGGGCTTGTAGACGGTCTTTTGGGCTGAGAAGGGAGGGATTTTCATGAACGAAATATGGATTCCCGTTCTCCTTGTGGCCGGTATCGGCCTGATCGCCGGCCTGGGGCTGGCCATCGCTTCCATCGTCATGGCGGTTCCAAAGGATGAAAAGGCGGAGGCCATCACCGAAATGCTGCCAGGCGCAAACTGCGGCGCCTGCGGATATTCCGGCTGTGCCGGTTATGCCGCCGCTCTCTCCAAGGGAGAGGCAAAACCCGGCCTGTGCGCTCCAGGCGGAGCAGAGACCGCTGCGGAGATCTCTGCGTTTCTGGGGCTCGCCGGGGACATATCCCTGGAAAAAAAGGCAGCTTTGGTCCGCTGCATGGGCAGTTATGATGTAACCAGCGACAAAATGGAATACCAGGGAATTCAAAGCTGCGCCGCTGCGGCCCTTCTGGCAGGAGGCGTCACAAGCTGCCAGTTTGGATGCATGGGACTTGGGGACTGCGCCAAAGCCTGCCCCTATGGAGCCATCGACGTATGCAACGGCATGGCCCGGGTGGATCCCTCTCGGTGCCGGGCCTGCTCCATGTGCGTGGCAGCTTGCCCCAAGGGGCTGATTTCCCTGGTGCCTTATCGAAAGCAGGCCGTAGTGCGCTGTTCAAACTGCGACAAAGGCGCGGACACTATGAAGGTGTGTAAGATCGGCTGCATCGGCTGCAAAAAATGCGAACGCACCTGTGCACACGACGCCATTCATGTTTCGGATTTCCACGCGGTCGTGGATCCGGAAAAATGTATCGGCTGCGGCGATTGCGTGGATGCCTGCCCTCGGCACTGCATCACTATGCTGGAGGCCCCCGGCGAGGCTCATTCTTAAAGCTTTCAGTTTACACCCCGGGAATACATATGCAGGTATTCCCGGGGAATTATTTTAACAGCGGATTTCGGTAATTTATTCTTGCTTTTTTTGATGATTTGCTGTATACTACTATTTGTTCCGCCGGTGTGATGGAATTGGCAGACGTAGTGGACTCAAAATCCACCGGTAGCGATACCGTGCCGGTTCGAGTCCGGCCACCGGCACCATGTGGACAGAGGTTGAAATTTGGAACTCAAAAATGAGACATCCAAATTTCGGCCTCTTTTTCTATGCCGAAAACCGCGGATTCAAGCCACATTTTTGAGGTTGCCCTTTTTTGTAGCAATGGGACATCCAAAAAGAAAAATGGAAAAATCAAAATGTAAAAATGAAAATAGACCAAATCCGAACCCGGAATTCTCATATACTTGAAGATTCCTTTTCTTTTATCCAGTAATCCTGCTCTGCCTGTTCCGGAGTTTTATATTGCAGGGTGGAATGAGGACGTTCGGTATTGTAAAAGGCGATAAAATGGGCAATTCCCCTCATCAAATCCCCTTCCGACGTATAGTGCCTGCGATATAGTTCTTCTTTTTTGAAAATAGAGAAAAACGCTTCGGAGACTGCATTGTCATGGGGGCACGCTGTCCGGGAAAAAGATTGTTCTACTCCAAAGTCCTCCAACAGGTGAACGAACGCATGGGACATATACTGCGTTCCACGATCACTATGGAACATGAGCTCTGCCTTTGGTTGCCTATCTGCGTAGGCCTGTTTAAAAGCCTTTGTAAGCAGTTGGGTGCTGCTTTTGTGCGAGATTCGATAGGAAATCACTTTCCGTGAAAACAGGTCTATGATGACGCAGAGATAATAATGCTTTTCACGAAATTTAAAAACAGTGATATCGCTGACCCAGACTTGATTCGGCCGCTCGGTTTGGAACTGCTGCTGCAGGAAATTTCTGTTCTGTCCTTTCTCCCATTTTTTATATTCTTTCTTTGCAGTAGTGCTGACACTGCTGATTCCTAACTCCTTCATAAGCTGAGAAACATATTTTTTACTGGTTTTGACCCCTTGATTTTGGAGGATAGCGGTGATCTTGCCCGCCCTATAGATTTGTCCGCTATCATCATAAATGCTTTGAATCTGTGTTTTCAACTCCGCCCGCCGCTTTGCCGCAAGTGTATCGCCTTTCTTATTGCGGAAAATATGGTTGTAGAAAGTACCGCGTGAGACCTCTAGGGCGTCGCACAGGGTGTGAACGCTGAACTGTCCGTAAAGCAGCTCCATGGCCTTGAGTTTTTCCTGCAAAGGCGAGGAAACAGTACAACTGACCGTCTTTAAAACCTGAATCATATTCTCCAATTTGCTAATCCTTCTTTTCATGTATAGGAATTCTTGTGGGGTGATGACATTGTCTGTATCGGTTACCGTCTGTTGGTAGTCTTGTATCCAGCGATAGAAGGTACTACGGGGAATTTGGTTCTCATTGCAAATTGAAATCACTGTTTCTCCGTCCTGGTAGCGTTTCACGAAGGCCATCTTCTCTTCTTTGGTGAATTTCATGGGGTTACCCTCCTCGTGTGTTTTATAGGGACATGGTAACATGAGGAGCACAGGGATTTGAAATCACTGTTCATTCGCTAAGAAGGAGGCATAGAGAGACACCGGCAACTTGTGTGCTACCGGTGTCTCTCTGCCTGCTTTCCTCGTTGAAAAATGGGAGAATTTGTGATATAATCATATCATTAAGTTGCAAATGGCAGATGTATGATATAATACACAATAAGTAAATCATTGCTACAGGAGTGGAAATAATGTGGGATGTAATACTTCCTTATTTAAAAATGATAATTAACGGCTTGGTCACATCCCTTGCCCCTATAGTTGCTGCGATAGGAATAGTTGTTAATAATCGTAAAGCTAACGAGCGAGACTATAAAAATAGAGAAAAACGTTTGAAAACCGATATACTCGAAGATATGTATGATATGTTTCAAAAAGCCCGACATGAAGAAATAGATTTTCAAATACAGATTAGACATCTACAACTAAACATGGTAGAAGAAATAATTGAGTTTGGCACAAATAGCTTCTTACCTCGAATCCGTGATTTGTGTTCTTCCAACATCTTCCGTACGATAGATATTGAAATGTATAAACAAGAACTCCGAAAAATACTCGGGATTGATATTTCACTAAAAGAGCTATTGGACTTGCAACAAGAGAATTATGCAAAAATATTGGCTCAAACGCAAGTACTCGAAAGGATAACTTGGATACTTGTTGATAATTACAACAATGACAAGAAGGGCTATCTTTCTGCCACAATTACAATGTTGCAACAGGCTATGGCTGAGAAACAATTTGATTGGTGCTTGGCCAAGAAGCGGTATGACCTATCAAAAAGCGAAAAAAGAATGCTTATAGCGGATATGCAGCGTATTATTGATCAGTATAATCTTCAAACCGATTACACCCCTATTTCAGAGGCCGATAGTGCTTTGGAAAAGAAAATAGCAACTGAAATTGGAAAAGTTCTTGATATTAAAACTCATTCTTGTAGGTAAAATGAATATTTCAACTCATATAATGCTGGGTATCTTTTTTGTCAAGGCTTCCCAAGTCGGAGCAAAGTTTGCTTTGCTCCGACTTATTTTTTGTCTGCGACAGAAAAACAAGCCATCCGTCCGCTTCCTTGCTCCTCCTTTGCCAAAAAAGGTCACGCTGCGCCTTCGCTGCACGCTTGCAAGCGTGCTCGCCACGCTCCAGCTTGCTACCAACCTTTTTCGGGTTACAGAGATTCCACTCTTGCATGAAAAATCCGGGGGATTCATTTTGAGACTTCCTTACAGGCTCGGCTTTTTCTTTTGTCTTGCCACTTGCGCTTATAGCAAGTATCTTTTTTTTGAGAGAAAACAAAACTCCCGAAGCCATATAGCTTCGGAAGTTTTTCATGTTTCGGTTCGTGTGGAGGACAGCAAAAATCTCTATGTTCCATAGTTTTTCGGGAGCGGTTCGACACCGCGGTTCCTTTCTGGTTGTGACCACTTTCCAGTATTATATGACTGTATGTTTGCAGATTGCAGTATTTCTATGCCGTCCACATAAAAAGAAAAGGCAGCTTTCAGGTTGCCTTTTCTTTTTGCCTCTGTTTGTCAGAACTCGTGGGAACATATGGTTGTACCGGCCACACGGGCGGTCCCCCTGCAGATTTTTAGTTTTGATCTCAGCTAATTCCAAACCTCCGGAACAATCCCCGGCAAGCAGCCTACCGCTTTCCCGCCTGCCGCACGTATTTTCTAGGCGTAGTGGATTCTATCCGTAAGAATGCCCGTTTGAAGGTGGTCTCGTTTTCATACCCGGTCTTTTTTGCCACAGCCAATACATCTTTTTCTCCGGCATCAAAATATTCCTTAGCTTTTTGTACCCGAAGAAGATGCAGATAATCGATGAAATTGACCTTGGCTGTATTTTTAAATACTTTGGATACCATAGAACGGGAAATATGAAACAAACTGGAAAGCTGTTGCTGGGAAAGGCTGGAGTCGCAGTAATGTTCTTTGACATAGGCAATAAGCTGCGGCCCTATCTTCTGGGAGGAAACCTCGTCCTGACGCTGCAGCTCCCTGCAGATCAGCCCCACGGTACCGGCCAAATAATCCCACGCCCAGCCGCAATCCTCGGAGGCGAGGATCTGATTGAACTCTTCCCGGATATTGGGCATCTCCAATTTCATGTCGGAAGCGATCCGAAGCAATGTCTCCAAGACCAAAACGGCCGCCCGATTGCCGTCATCCCCGCTCAGGGAGAGCCCCAAATTTTCCTCCCTAAGCTCTTCCAAGATTTTCCGAGCCTCCGTCTGATTCCCCAGCTTCATCTGATTGATCAGCTGAAGCTCCAGCTCCAAGGGATAGTAATAGGAAATCTCCGCCTTGCTTTCCCAAGTTTGTGATCTGGCCTCCTGGTAGGACTTCCCTATACCGCTGAGCCCTTTCTGAGGCAGGCCGCAGGTGAATCCCACATCCTGGCCGAAATGAGAGACGCAATAATCCCGGACCAGGTTTGCCCCCTCAAACAATTCTCCGCTGTCCTTTTCTGAGGAAAAGATCCCCACCAGCTGCTGTTCTACGGATTCCGTCCACTGAACAGAAATCTGCTTTTCCTGGCAAAAGGCATTGATCTGCATGTAATCTACAGCTTTTTGCTCAGGACCGGCAGTATCCGCATATTCCAAAACACCCACCAGATACTCCATCTCCTCCCGAAAATCCAGCCCGAATACCGGCAGCTGCCGGGCAATGCTTTCTTCAGGAAAAGCGCCCGCCAGCAGGGAAGAGATCAGGTTGGTGCGCATAGTATTGTAATACTGGGCGGAGATCTGCTCCAAATCCCGGTTTTGCTTGCCTAAATCCTGGAATACATGTTCCAGAGCTTGAAACTCCTGCCCATTTTCCTGATTTTCGATCAGGTTCAACCGCTGCATAAGCTGAAACAACGGCGCATAGCTGACCCGGGCCAGAAACAAAGCCAGTCCTCCTCCTGCCAGAAGAACCAGCAGGAGCAGAGAGGCGATCATCAGGCTGTGCCCTGCGGAAACTGTCTGGGGCGGCTGGATCGCGATGGAATACGTCCACCTGTACAAATCCGATTCCATCTCAAAATGCTGCCATTGATTCTCGTTCCCTATATCCTGGGTCATGGAGAAAATCACCTCTCCATCGGAAACGATTTCAAACGATCCCAGAGAATCCGTAAAACGGCGCGACAAAAACTGTTGGAACCATGCGCCGTCAATCAGGCAAAACAGCACAGAATCCAGATCGGCATCATAATTGAGCTGTTTGAACACATAAAAATCCCGGCCCTCTCCAGGAATCAGCAGCATGGCTTTATAGCTCTCTGCCAGGGCATCCTTGATTTCTTGATCCATTACATTTTCATCCAAGCCAATAGAGGAAAAATACCGTTCCTCTTCCCAAAAGGAAACACGGTCCACAGCCTCTTCTTTTTCCGGGAGAAGCAGGGCGATGCTGCCGGCTATCTCTAAAATAGTGTAATACGTCTGCATCTCCTGGCAAATGTCCCGACGCTCCAGCACGGTGATGGAGGAATTGAGGATTTTCGACTGAGAGCGCACCTTTTGGAACCAGCGGGCTGAAATGAGCTGTGTGCCGATACTCTCGATCTCTGTAAATTTATCGTCCACCGTCTGCAATAAAACACGGGCGTCGCTCCGGCACTGCTGTTCTTGAGCGCTCCGGTCCTGCTGATAAATTTGCTGGAACAAAATGGAGGAAAAAATAAGGGAACATATTAACAATACGGCGGTATATGAAAAAAAGAGCTTTCGAAAAAAGGGCTTTTGAAAATATTTTGTCATGAGATCCCCCCATCATCCCACCTCTTCCCACATATACGCAGTAAAGGCAAGGTACTCAAAATGTATACAAGCGCTGTTTATATATTGTATTATACAATCAATATTGTAATAAATCAAACAATTATATGCAAGTTAGACATGAAAAAAGCGTGGTGCAGCCACCACGCTTTTTTCTTTGTTAAGAGCACTCAGAAAGAAGTGTTCCAAACGTCTTGATCCATGCCTATTTTCCCTGCGCGCGGTCATACCGGGCCTGATTCACCTCGATAAGCTGATCGAGCCCCAGACGCTCCAGATCGGCCATATAGGTATCCCAGTCATCCATACTCTGCTGACCAAGGACCAGCTTGGTCAAAAGTTCTTCAGAATAGGTCGTCAGGTCGTTGGTGATAGAAGAGATGATCTCCAGTTCATCCGCAGTGGCAGGTGCCAGCTCCGGATTGGACTCATGAGGGAATTTATGCTCGTAATCTTCATACTCCACACAATAATCCATTTTTTCCTGGAAGCCGGTCTCAGGATATCCCATGCTCTTGCCGGCATCCATATTCGCCTGCATCTCGTTCTGCCAATCCTGCGCCGTCTTCAGCTCAAAACGGGGAAGGATAGAAGCATTCGTCCACAGCGCGCAGCTGTCATACATCACTTGGATGTCAGACTGCTCAGAGCTTTGAATGGCAGCCAACGAACCGTCATCATTGACCGTGTAAGAATAGTCCTCTACGCCGAACTCGGTGAGGATACGGTAATCGTCGCTGACCAAGAAGTCCAGCAGCCGTCCTGCGGCGTCCAGATCCTCGCATGCGCTTGTGACAGCATACTTGTTGCCGCCCAGCTGATATCCCTGCTGCCAGGGCAGATAGGGGTCCGTGCCGTCGTTGGAGTTGCTGGCTTTCAGCACTACCGGCATATAATAAGCGGCCTCAGCGTCTTCGGGAACCGTAATTCCCACCTCCTGCCAGGTCTCGCCCGCCCAGTCGAACAGTCCGGCGATTTTGTTTTCCGCCTTCTTTTCATCCAGCTGGTCGCTGGTATCCACGAACCCGGCCTCTACCAAGGATTTGACAAATTCAATGTATGGTATGATGTTTTCATGATACCAGGGAGATTCCACAGTGCCGGTCTCAGCGTTCACATAGGTCATTTCCCCTGCAAGGGTCCGGCCAATGCCGTAAAAACAGGGCAAACCGCTGGAAAAATCGCTCAGCGAGATGCTGAGGACCTCATCCGCTTCGCCGCTCTTGTTTACATCGTTCTCTTGGAACGCCTTCATAGTCTCATACAGTTCATCCGTGGTAGTTGGGGCGGGCAGATTCAAAGCGTCCAGCCAATCCTTGCGGATCATAAAGGCCATAGGCGCTCCCTGCCCTACTTCATCATCTTCGTTCATGGCGATGGTGATATCGGTCAGCCAATAGGTATTCCCGTCTTCCAAGGCCAATTTCTGCATCATCTGGGCGCCGTTGCCGCTGGTGTAGTATTCCTTGGCGGGGCCCTCAGAGTGATTGTCAACGATCTCATTGATGGAAACAAGCTTATTCTGCCCTATCAGGTTCAGACGCGTCTGATCGTCCAAGGGGGTGAGGTTGATGATATCGGCGTCGATGCCTGCGGTCAGCTGGGTCTGGCATACGGTCTGATACTGGTCTTCCGGAATCAAATCCAGTTCCAGAGCTATGCCGCGCTCCTTCAGCTCTGCTACAAAGGTATCCCAAATAGTACTGCCTCCTGCCGCCCAGTCGGAAAGGGAAACCTCCCCACTGTCCACAGTGCGGGTCTTGTCAATGCCCATGATCTTCAGGGTGGTCACTTCATCCGCAGCGGCAGAATCCGTTCCGGAGGCCGCGCCGGAACTTGCGGTTTCGCTGCTGGAGCAGCCGGCAAAAGCGCCGGTCAGCAAGGCCGCAGATATTAGCAGGGCCGCCGATTTTCGCATGGTCGTTTTCATACTATTACCTCCCAATTTTTTTATATATAATGGGATTCTCATCCCATACGGCTGTTTTGACCGCTGTCACTCTTTCAAAGATCCCAGCATGATGCCCTTGACAAAATATTTCTGGAAGAAGGGATACACTACCAGCATGGGGAATGTGGTAAAGATGATCATGCCGTATTTCAACTGGGCATTGGAAAGGTTTCGCAGAGCCATCTCCTTGGCCGTATCGGGATCCAGCGTAGATGTGAGGGTCTGGGTGCTTTCCACCAGCACCCGCCGCAGATACAGCTGTAAAGGCTGCCACTCCGTGTGAGGCAGATAAACCAGAGCGTTGAACCAACTGTTCCATACGCCCACGATCGTATATACGGATATAACCGCCAAAATGGGGGAGGAAAGCGGAAGATATACCTTCAAAAGGACCTGATATACATTGGCTCCGTCGATCTTGGCCGCCTCCCGCAGCGTCTCCGGGATCGTGCCGAAAAAGGATTTCACCAGAATGATATTCCAAATGGAATAGCACGCAGGCAGAATCTGGGACCATGGGCTGTCGTAAAGCCCCAGCTTGGTGATCAGCAGAAAAGTAGGAATCATGCCGCCGGAAAAATACATGGGGATCAGCAGGTACATATTGATATATTTCCGTCCCCGCAGATTCTTATAGGTCAGCGGGAAAGCCGCCAGCACACATGTAACCAGCATCAGAAAAGTGGTGGGCACCACATAGAGGATCGTGTTGAGATAAGCCCTCCACATCTCGCTGTCTGTAACCAGCGTCTCATAGGCCGCCAAGCTAAACCCCTTAGGCAGTGTATAGACCTTCATGGTAGCCGCGGCGCTGGGCTCGCTCAAGGAAAGGATCAGCACGTAATACATGGGATAGATGGTGACGAGCAGCACCAGAACGGCGACAACATACAGCACTATGGTGGAAATCCGCCCATTTTCCCGGATTTTATTGGGATTTCGTTTTTTCATGCTTCTCACCTCACCAAAGTCCCATGCCTGTCAGGCGGTTGCTTACCTTGTTGGCCGTATAGGTCAGGATAAATCCAATCACAGACATAAACAATCCTGCCGCGGTAGTATAGCTGTACTGCCCGCCCACAATACCCAGGCGGTAGGTATAGGTGCCGATCACATCGGCCACATTGTATGTCGCTTCTGTATAGAGGAGCAGGATCAAATCGCTGTTGGTATTCAGGATGCCTCCGATGGCCATGATCAGATTAATAGCGATCACATGCTTGATACCCGGCAGAGTGATATGCAGCACCTGCTGGAACCTGTTGGCGCCGTCCAGCTTGGCGCTTTCATAAAGACCCGGATCAATAGAGGAGATGGTGGAAAAATAGAGGATGCTGCCGAAACCAAATCCCTTCCATACATTGGTAATAGTATAGATTGCCGGAAAAGCGTCAGGATTGATGCGGTAATTCTGGCGGTCAAGACCAAACAGCGTGAGGAAATTGGTAACGATGCCCTGTGTGTCGATAAAGGAGATGACCATACCGGCCACCACCACCGTTGAGATAAAATAAGGCATATAGCTGGCGGTCTGCACCAGCTTCTTAAAACGCAGGACCCCGATCTGATCCATAAGAAGGGCAAAGAGAATGGGAGCGGTGAAACCAAAGAGCAGATTCAGCCCGCTGAGCACCAGGGTGTTACGGATCAGCCTCCCGAAGTATTCTCCCTGGATAAAATCAACAAAGTGTTCCCATCCCACCCATTTTACCCCTTCTCCCAAAAAGGGAGCGCCCGGCACGTAATCCTGAAAGGCGATCACGATACCGTAAAGGGGGATGTAAGAGAAGATAAAAATCAAGATGAACACCGGAAGCATCAGGCTGTATACCTGAAACGTCTCAATACGCCTGGAACGGCTTGTCCGGCCCCTTTGTTTCACTTTCAAAACGGCTTCCTCCCTTATTCGCCGAAGCCTTTTGAAGGCCGGGCGTGTTTATTTTTCGATGCCATTATACCTGTGCCGTCTCAATAAAAACAAGAACCAGAAAATTCCGGGCCGGAAAAGCCTTCCCATTCTGCCTGAAAAAAAGAGTGCTTCCGAAAAAAATGCCTTCATTTTCATAGGGAAGGCAGGCGGTTTTCAGCGGTATGAAAAAAAGAACGTTTTCACAAAATGTCCGGCGGAACTTTCTGAACCTTGTTTTTTCTGGGCTTCGACCATACAATGAAGGCACAAAATTCAGAAAGCGAGGCGCCTGCCATGAATTTGATCCCTTCCGCTCCCGGACTCACCCCTAACTATTGGTGCACCTGGAGCACACAAAATTTTGGACGCGAGGATGAACATCCCGACTATCGGAACTATCTGGGCGGAGTAGGTTCCCGGTTTGCCCGGGAGGAAATGAATGAAAAAAACCTGCGCCGCTGGCTGCTGCAGTTCCCCAAGATCCGCGGGGATCTATACCTGATGCTGGACGACGGATGGGACGTACCCTATGGGATCCACCCCGACATGCACAGGGATCGTTTCGGCACCCTGGAGCTGGATGAGAAACGCTTCCCGTCCTTTACCGGTACGCCGGCCCAACGGCTGAAAAAGCTCAATACCTTCGTAAAAGAATCCGGCTGGCGCGGCCTGGGGCTTTGGATTCCCGCCCAAGCCGCAGAACAGATCGAAAAAGGCCCCCGTATGGAGGCCTATTGGACTGACCGGATCCTCTGGTGCAGGGAAGCTGGTATAGAATATTGGAAGGTGGATTGGGGCTCCTATTCCCACAACCC
>URRG01000020.1 GCA_900550095.1 uncultured Oscillospiraceae bacterium | reverse complement strand
TCCCAGGCGGGGGAAGGCGGCTCCATGAGCTCCTATTTTGACGAAGACACGGTGAAGCAGCTGCGCTTGCTGCAGACCGTCATGGAATCCTCCGTCAAGGGCACGGCGTATACCTATTCCAGCCTCGCGCAGCTTCTCGGCGTGGAGAAAAGCCCTATGAAGATGCTCTTCACCTATTCGGAATCCTCCGCAAAGGCCGGGAGCTGGAAGCTTTCCCCTCAGACCGCGGTGAACTTTCTGGCGGAGCATCAAAAGGAGTTTTCTTCCGCTCTGGGGAACGAAAACCTCTCTGCGCTGGGGACGGCTCAAAAGCTGATAAACAGCTCTGTGGAGGGCACGGCCTATTCCCCGGAGCAGCTGGGGGCCCTTTTAGGCATGGATGTCTCCCAGCTTACGCCGCTTTTCCTGCTGTATCAAAGCAGTCACGGGAACACGGAAAGCTGGAAAATTTCCGTGCAGGAGTTCATCTCCTTCATTTCGGAGGACGTGCTGGAAAATGAGGCGCTTTCGGGGAGTTTGAGCGGCCTGGACGCCGGTTCCGCCGCGCAGATCAAAAGCGCCGGCGCCCTCGCCGGCGCTGTGGTTTCCGAAAAAGCCTTCTCCCCCGAGGAGATGGCGGCCCTTCTGAAGAGTCTGGACGGCCTGGGCGATATGACGGACCGGCTGGACGCAAATACGCTGGAGCTTTTGTTCCTTCTCCGGGCAAGCCTCGCAGACAGCGACCCGGAATGGAAGCTGTCCATCGAAGAGCTGTTCCGCTTCCTCTCCGAGGACGTTCTGCAGGATCCCCGCTTTGAGGCTTTTCTGGATGAAGAATACCGGCAGGAGATCAGCAGCATGGAAGCGCAGCTGAAGGACGGCGTCCGGCAACTCAAGGGTCCCCGGTACTCTCTGCTCATGCTGACCACCTCCCTGCCCAGCGAATCGGAGGAGACTACAGAGTTCCTGCGGGAGCTGCATGAAGAGTGCCGAAGCCGCCTGCAGGGAAGCTATTACCTGATCGGGAATTCCCCCATGAACTACGAAATGGAACAGAACTTCGGCGGGGAAATGCTTCTCATCACCCTGCTCACGGCCCTTTCCATCTTCCTGGTGGTGGCGCTGACCTTCCGCTCCCTGACCGTGCCCCTGATCCTGGTGTTGATCGTCCAGTGCGGCGTGTATGTGACCATGACGGTCAATGGAATCTTGGGCTACAGCATGTACTATCTGGCCATTCTGATCGTTCAGTGCATACTGATGGGCGCCACCGTGGATTACGGGATCCTGTTCACCAACTACTACCGGGAAAAGCGCAGGACCCTGGGCATACGGGAGGCGCTGGAAGCCTCCTATGAGGGCTCCATCCATACGATCCTCACCTCGGGCCTGATCATGATCCTGGTGACGGGCATTATCGGCTTCAGCCCCGTGGATCCCACCATCGGGCAGATATGCCAGACCATCTCCATCGGGGCCCTTTCCGCCACACTGCTGATCCTGTTTGTGCTGCCGGGCCTTTTGGCGGCCTTTGACCGGTTCGTAGTAAAAAAGAAAAAAGACTGACACAAAAAGCCCCCGTCATCTCCAGGCGCGTCTTTCTCAGCGCTGAGAGAGAACGGGGGCTTCTCTGCGTCCGCAGGCTCCTCCCTTCGCCGTATCCGCGTAGCCGCGCATACGCATTTCCGCTTCCGGCAGACAGCCGCCCGGGCCCCGCACATCCCACCTATAATGCTATATTTGAATATACAGAATATATACTTTATGTACTTACATTTTCTACATATACTTGCCGTTATATAGAACCTTTTTTTGCTCCTCCTCAGAAAGGGCCGCGAAAAAGTTCCTCGGGAAATCCGGAGCCAGCAGCCGTTCCGCCAGCGGAACTCGCCACTCCCGGCGCTCTCTTTCATTCAGGCCGTAAAAAGGCGTGAGGTCGCGGTCCTTGGCCCGCTCCAGCTCCTTCAGATACGCCCCGACCTGTGGAAAAGGGAAAACCGCGTTCGCATACCAAACGCAGAAATACACATAGTCCAGCACGCCCAGGCGGTTTCCCAGCTCCAGCAGCGCCGCCATATCCGGCGGGCTGTTCTGCAGGTAACAGGCGACGTCGCAGAGCTCGTCCAGCCGGAATCCGTTCTCACAGAGCAAATAAAGGGAATTCAGATCCTTATAGTGGTGCATACAGAGGGCTGTAAACTCCATGGGAGGGGAAAGCCGTCTGAAGGATGCGCCGAAGAGCTCTTCCCTTTCCCATTGGGAGAGGACGAATCCCATATCCGCCCTTCTGCCGCTCTCCCCCCAAAAGATATCCAGGTTCACGTCTACGTTCACATAGGGGCACAGGGGATTCCTCCCGGCCTTGATAAACGCCGGGGCCTGGTGGGTCATAGCGGTCTGAAAGACCGCCGACTGCCTGGAATAGGACTTTACGCCCTCCGGCGACACGTATCCCTGCTGAAAGCCCCGCTCCAAAAGGATGCCCTTGGCCGCCTCCAGCTCCTCCCGCCGGAGCAGAAGATCTATATCCCCTGAACGGCGCACAGAGGCATCCCCATACGCCGCCTTGGATAAAACGGCTCCCTTTATCACCGCATAGGGGATCCCCCCGGCCTCCAACGCCTCAAACACTCCCCGGCAGACCGCATACCGCTCCCGAAGGCAGACCTGGTTCAGCGCAGCCCCCGCTCTATGTTCCCCGCCGCATCCTTCCGGTATGTCTCCGGGGGAAAGAAGGGCGGAGCATCTTCTCTCATACAGCGCCCGGGCCGTCTCCGGAGACGGTCTGCGCCCCTCCGCCAAAAGCCGGATTTTTCTCAATATCTCCTCGTATTCCGCTTCCACAAGCATCCCGCTCCCTTCTTTCCGCGCACCCCATACAGAAGCCTCCCGCGCCGCCGGAGAAATCCCCGCCGGGCCATGGCGTTCCCATGCGGGCCCCGGCCGGCGGTTCAGGTTCACCCTTCGCCCGGCTCGCCTGTACTGCTTGCGCCGCCTGTGCCGCCTGTGCTCCGCTCCTTCAGCATTTCCTCAAGATCGAAGCCCAAAAACTGCAGCTTCCGGTATCCGCAGTCCCCATCGTTCCCCAGAGGGTCTCCGCAGAGGCATACGGCGGCGGCCATGCAGCCCCTCCTGCAGCCCTCCCGCAGAAGGCAGGTCCCGCAGCCGTAATCTGTTTCCAGCCGGCGTCTCGCCAGGACCCGGAGATTCTCCACGTTGGCGGCAAAGGCCTCCGGGTCGAAGCTGAGGGCGTTCCCCAGGGTAAACCTTTCGTCATAAAGGGCCTGGCAGGGCTGAATGGAGCCGTCCACCTTAACGCAGAGGGAAAGCTCCGAATCCTCCAGTATAAAGGGGCATCCCATGGTGCAAAGGGGCAGGAAGGCTTCTTCCCCCCATTCCCGGTTGAGCCTGCGGATCTGCCGGAGAGCCTCCAGCTTCTGCCGGGCGGAAAGGGCCTTGCCCTCCCAATTTTCCGCGCCGTTGCCGGATCGGTAGATGAAGGCAAATTCCGGGCTGAATCCTATGGAGCGCGCCAGCCTGTAAAAGCCTTCCAGATCCTCCCGGTTCTGCTGGGAAAGCACCATTTTCAGCCGGATAGGATCCTTCGCCTGCCGGAGCCGCCGGGCGAAAGCCATGGTTTTCGCAAAATTCCCGGCCCCCCGAGTTTTGGCGTTTTCTTCTTCACAGGAGCCGTCCAGGCTGATCTGCAGGGATATTTTCCCCTGGTTTACATACCCGGCCAATTTCTCGCTGGGATTGGTGCCGTTGGTGACGATGCCGAAGGAAACCTGGGGGTAAGCGTCCGCCAGATCCAAAATGCCGTCGAACTCCGTGTGCAGGGTGGGCTCTCCGCCGGAGAGGAGAAAACGTTCCAGCCCATAGGGCAGGAAGGTCCGCAGGATCTCTTCCAGCCGGGCTTTGGAAAGCTCCCTCCTTTCCCGGTTCAGCCCGGAACGGTTATAGCAGGTGCGGCAGTTCAGATTGCACTGATTGAGTATCTCAGCATATATGGTTTTGACCTTCATTCCCTCATACCTCCACAACGACTCCCTTTGAAACCGCTTCCTGTAAAAATTCCTCCACATCGCTGCGGATATCCTCGGGCCGGGCGTCGTATACGCCGCAGAGCTTTTCCAGAAGCTCCTGCAGGCCGCGGGGCTCAGCGAGAAAGCCCAGGATATCCGTGCCGGTCTCGTCAAAGAAATGGGTATCGCCGCTTTCCGGGTCGTATACCGCCAGGGAGGTCTCGTCCGTCTGGATAAAATCCATTTTTGCGTTTTTCACGTATTTCATGCTGCTTTCTCCTTTACGTTCCAATACATTTTTATATTGCCGGTAGATATCGGTTTCCTTCGTCCTCTCCGCGTCGAAGCCGCAGCGCAGAAAGGCCCGGCTCACCCTGTAAGAGAGCTCCGCCAGGCCCGGCGGGCAGGGCGGCAGGGGGCCCCCGTTGAGGGACACCGCTTTTCCGGCGATCTGCTCCGCTGCGGCCTCCTCCAGCCGGAAGGCGTTGTCTCCCTTGCAGTAATACCGCCCCCCGCTTCTTTTTACCAGCCGGTGTATGAGGAGCCCTTCTTCCCCATAGGCGAATGCCAGGATATCCCCCGCCGCATATTCTTCCTGGGCGCGGAGGGCCACGCGGTCCCCTTCCCGCAGGGAGGGCTCCATGCTCACGCCCTCCACGGTGATCTCCGCCTGCCTGCCCGATTTCAGCTGCGCAAACAAGAGCCTTTGCAGAAGGAGCTTATCCATTTTCGATCACCTCAGCCGCAAACTCCATGTCCTTATACCGCAGGCGGAGGCATTCCGTTTCCCGGGCCAGCCGGGAAAGGAAGCGGACATATCCCCCGGTTACGGCATATTCCATTACGGGGGATTTCATCAGAGCCGCTATTTTGTCGTTTGCCTCCATGGGGAGCAGGCTGTTTTCATCCTCCGTGCGGGCGATAAAGAAGACCTTCTTCAGGGGCAGGGGAGCTTCTGCGCAGTTTACCGGCATATACGCATACCTCCGGCCCCCGGATTCCTCCATATAGGGAAGCTCCTGCCCCAGGAGGCCGCGGCTCCGCAGGACTTCAAGCCCTCCCTGCCGCAGATGCACAGGCAAGCAATATGGTACGACTCTGCGGGACTCCCTCTCGATCAGGACGCAGTCGTCCGTTATATAGCCGAAGCCCCGGCTGATCAGATACGCCGCCAGAGTGGTCTTCCCGCCGGCAGTCGCCGCAAGGAAGGCATAGGCCCCGCCCTTCCATTCCAGGGCCGCCCCATGGGCCGCGAATACGCTTTCATCATAGCGGGCGTGGGCAAACAGGATATCGTCTATTTCCAGCATGGGCCGGGCCGTCTTCTTCTCTTCCCCGTTGAAGCTCACCCGGTAGAGGGGGCCGTCCTTCACTGCGCCGATCCGCAGCCCCGTAGAGCACCCGCCCTCCAGCAGATATTTTCCAAACTGCAGGCGAAGAGAGCGGAGCAGGAGCCCGCAGTCTGTCTGCACCTGGCAGGGGGGCCGGCAGGGCCCCGCAATAGTCACCGTCTTCATATGCCATCCCTTTCGCGTTTTGCCGCATACAGGCCGCAGAGGCCCGCATCTGCGAGGCGATCCTGCGTGTTTTTTCAATCTTCCGCCCTGTATATAAAAAACATCGTTTAGCAGTTTTCACTACTATTCCATTTTAAAGTTTCTTTCTCTGGAAATCAATCCCTTTTATCCTGTTATAAAAAGGGGAATTTTGACCTATTCTATGGGAATTTCTGCCATATAGTGTATAATTCAAGTAGGACCCCATCGAATTCCCCGGTATACGGCTGGTTTTTATATTCAGTATATCTTATATGATATATACTGACCAGATTGATTTTCAAGGCTCTCTGTGATATCATAGTGGCGTAAAGATACAGAAATGGGGTTCAGCGATGAAAAACGTCAAATTTATAACGGAGCCGGGATATGTATACGACCTGCTTTTTCTGTTCGTCTTGCATTTCAACAAGGATTATTTCCTCACAAATATGATTAATTATGATCAGTCAGCAGAGGATACCGATTACCTGAACCGCGTCTATATGGAACACGAATCCATCCCGGAGGAGCTTCTCCCCTTTTTTTATATCAAGGACGGCGCAAAATGCTTTATGACGGTCAATTATTTCGATCCCTTTGAGCCGCTCTTTACGACCACCTTCAGCCTCGCCTCCATACAGGACGCTCTGCGGGATTACGACGAGGTCGTCTCCCGTCTTCTGAGATTTTATTTCAGGGGGACGGACGAAAAAACGCTGGACGGAAATAAGACTTCTATCACAGACATCAGCCGCCTTATCAAGGAATCCGGCTACAGTGACCGGGTGAAGAGCAGCCTGTACGGCTTTTTTATCGATCCCATCCCCACCATCCAGAAGCTTTCCTATGAGCTGATGGCAAAGGACGTGCTTCTTTCCCAGCAGTATGAAAAAAACTTCCGGAAGCTTTCAGATCTGCAGCAGCAATTCGATATAGATGAAATAGTAGAAAATTTGAAAAAATGCGATGGCAGCAGATGCAACCTGGATAGTTTTGACACCGTTCATGCGACCTTCTGCCTGGTCAATAAAAGCTGCATAAAAGAATATGTTAGTAAAAATCAATTTCTCTTCATGTTGGGTATCGATTATAGTGTCACTTTTGATTTTTTGATTTCCCAAAGCAGCGCTCCTGAGCTGGATACATTCGGGAACGCCCTGGCGGAAAAGAACCGTGTGGAGATCCTGGAGCTCATCCGGCGCAAGGGCGAGATCACTATCCGGGATATCGAACAGGAGCTGGGGTTTACGGGGACCAACGCCTATTACCACCTTTCCCTGATGATCAAGGCCAATATGGTGAATACCCGAAATCAGGGGCGCACTGTGCTTTACAGCATCAATAAACGCTACTTCGATGCCGTACGCGGCATCCTGAGTAAATACACTCAATAAAAAAGGAGGCGATCCTATGAAAATGAAAACCTGGAAAAAGCCTGCGGTGACCACCCTGAAGGCCGGGGAGCTTTCCGCATACGTCCGCGCTGCCGCAAGATCCATTATGTGCGATTGTATGGAGTACAGATAAGTCGTCTATACGAATAAATCGCTGCTCCGGCCTGCGGGCAGCGATTTATTCGCCTTTTATTTTCAGTAATTTATAAATGAATTTATCTCTGTCAAATGCGGTATTTTCCGATTTTACAACGTCTGAATCGATCTATATTAAAATATTGCCATAATGTTTTAATAAATGATAAATGACAAATATTGTTCAATGGCAAGCCGCATATGTTTTGTGAAAATTCTAAACATCAATTATAGCAGGGAACCGCCCGTACGCCTGCGTATGCCTTTCCGCCCGGAAGCTCCGGGCAAAATGCCGGTATACGGAAAAGAGGAGAGCCCCTGCAGATACGGGCAGGCCGATGCCGGCAGTTCCCCATATAAGGCTGTTTTACCGTTTTTCCCCCCATTCGTATATTTTTCGTCATATTTCACAATGTGAAACAAATTTCGTCGATATACGTTTTGAATTGGTATATTCTTCCTTCTGAGGAGGGAATGACAATGAGATTTACCTATATGTTTTCAAAGGATATCTGCGATGCCCGTCTGCGTCTCAAATTGACCCAGGCCGAATGTGCCGAAGCCCTGCACTTGTCCCTGCGTGAATACCAGAATATAGAATACGGAAAGGCCACTCCCAGACTCCCAACCTTTCTTAGAATGCTCGATTTCTTCGGTCTGAATATCAACGATTACAGGGAGGCGATCTCATCATGAAGATTGTATACATTCTGGTGGAGCAATCGCTGTATTCTCCCTATATAGGGCGCTACCGTTCATTTGGGATCGCCGCTGTGGACTGCTCCGCCGTCCCTCACGAAGTCCCCGCCTTCATCCCGGATGTTTCCGCTGACCGCGGCTTCGTGTCCCGCCTGGCCGATCTCTTTACCCGGGAAAATCTTGACCCCATCCATCTGCTGAACGCCATTGAAGATTCCATATAGAATCCGCCCGGCGGGAGCTCCCCATACTGCCGCACGCCGGACGCCCGACGTCTGATGTCTGATGTCCAGCCGGGAATATGCGGATCTCAATATAGAGAGAAAAAAGGACCGTAACCATAAAAGACACGGTATGCAGATTTCATGTCTGAAAAGCCCGGCAAAATCCGCAATCTGCGCATTCTGCCGGACCTCTGCACACCATGTCTTTATTTTTGCGGCAATACGGATATACATATGCGGATAACGCCGCCATTTACAGCAAACGCTCTGCCAAAGCCGTCTCCCGAACGGGACGCGCATACATACCCGCCGCGCCATTTCATGCTTATCGTTCTTCTTATGCCTCTTCTGTTTTCTGGCCCTTTATTTCCTTTTGTCTCGCAGCCTCATACGTCTCTTGCTATATTGCTATCTGCTTTCTTACTTTCTTACGCCCCCTATGCCTCCATACAGGAGGCCCCGGGAAGCTTTTCCGCCAAAAGCTCCCGCAGTCCTTTATTTTTTCCCGTAGAGCTCCACAGGAATCCTGTGACCGTATACCGATCCATAATGAATCCCAGCATCCCGCTTTCGATCTCCCTGCCCAGGGCCCTGCAGGAAAGGCTGAAAAGGGTCAGTACGCCGTCCTCTACCTCCATGGCCCCCACAAGCCCCAAATCCGAAAACCGGTCGGAAAGGAAAACCGAATACAGCCGTACCTTTGGGGACGCCGCCCGTTCCTGCAGCTGAGAGACCGTATACCGCCTGCCGTTTGTGCATCGGTTCGTGCGCTGAGTGAGTTCGGAAAGGCGGCTGTACTCCATGGGCTCCGCTTCATGGATATCCATCCGGCTTCCCAAAGCCCGCAGATAGTCTTCGTGATCCGCATATGCGGCCTGCAGGGCGGCCCTCTGCCTGTCGGTGCGATAGGTCTCGGTCCGTTTTTCCGCCTGGGCGGCGCTTTCGCCGCTCACATCGGTTCTCAGGTTAAAGCAGGCAAATTCCTCATAGTCCATATCCCGGCTGAAGAGGACCGCCGTTGTTTCCGGCAGCATAGCCCGCGCCGCCTCCACCTCCGCGGGGGAATCGTCCACAAACACGATGCTGTCCAGCCCGATGCGCAGAGTCTCCGCGATCTTGCGGATATTATCGGGCTTATTTCCCCAATTCACCTGAAAACAGGCGATCTGTTCCTCCCTCAGGAGCATTTCGCTGTGCCCGCGGAATACCTCCAGCACATCGGCCTCGTCGTTTTTGCTGCAAACGGCCAAAAGCACGCCCCGGCGGTACAGAGCGAGAACAAAACGCTGGAAATCCTGATAAAGCCTCCCCCGGCCGCCGGCCCCGAGTCTGAGGTTTTCTATACCGTCCTCCGCCAGGAGCCCGCCCCAAAGGACATTGTCGCAGTCCAAAACCAGGCATTTCCTCGTGATCCCCTTCTCGATCCGGTACTGCTTCAAAAGCTCTTTCACAGCGGCTTCCGTCAGAGCCCTGGAATAGGGCGCGTTCCACCTGTATTTTCCTTTTGCATCGTAGGCGGCGGGGATCCCGACCTGAGCTGTCAGGCCCTTGAGATCCATAAAGGAAACCGGCCCGCCTGCGCCGCCAAGCTCTTCATACAGCGCAAGGTTCAGAGCGTCCGCCGTGCCGGTATATACACGCCCCGCCGCGGCGGTAAACCCGGGGGCATACTCCTCAAAGGAAAACCATACGATCTTTCCCCGGCAGATTTCCACCAGCTCACGGTACAGCCTCCGGCACAGGGAGATGAGCCCATCCAGCACCACCCTGCGTTCCTCTGCGGGACCGGCCCCGCCGTAAACAAGGCCGGGAGAAAGCGTCTCCAAATGCAGCCAGACCACGATCAGATCAGCTTCCCTCAGTCTTTCCCGGGCCGCGTCCTCCAGATATCCGCTGAAGAGAACCGAACAGACCGCGGTCTTCTCCCCAAAATACTGTTTCATCAGCGGCTGGATATACGGCTCGAACGTGACATTGGAAAGCCACACGGCCCTAAGCTCCGCCTGCATTTCCCTATCCATGCCGTTCATCCTCCGCAGCCCTTCCGTTCTTCCGGCTCAGCTCGGTGCAGATCACATCTGCTATCTTCGAGACCGTGTTCAGCTCCGGCATCAGAAGATACTGGTCGGGTATTTCAACCGAAAACGCCTCTTCCAATGCCACGATGATACGGATAAAACGGATGGAGTCCATCCCCAAAGCAGAAAGGTCTTCATCCGCCTGACTGGAAGCGATTCCCGCCAGCCCGTCCTGTTCCATAGTATCGTTCAAAATCTTCAGCACCGTATCCATGACAGACTGTTTCATATCCCATGCCCTTTCCTAAAGCGCGGCGGGAGCTGTGGAGCCGTCCGCCGCCATAAGGGCCGCCGTCCCTCTCCTTTTCAGCCACCCTCAGCCGTAACCGCGCGGCTTTCATACCGGCTCATATGTCAAAAATATCGACGTTTTACATTAATAGTACCATATCTCCTGTCCTCTGTAAACAGATGCCGCCGCCTCAAAAGCAGGACCGGCCCCGAGCGCCGGGAACACCGGCATTCTAAGACCCGCACAGCCGGCGCGGAACTAGATGCAAAGCCCGGGTACGGCGCAGCATGCGCACATTTTCAGGTCCGCCGGGCCGCAAACCTAATCTCCGCACGCCCGCATATCCTCAAGGAACTGTTTTACAGCATATGTTTCCCGCTCCTTCAGCTGATCGATCCGGCGGAGCAATTCCGCTTTTCTTCCGTTTTGAAAGGTATTCTTCAGATTTTCCTTCAATACGCAAAGCAAAAGCAGATATACCGCATCCGCCAACGTATTCCAAGCTTCCAAATGGCTGTCCCCATTTCGCAGACAGCCATTCTGCCGCATAAACCGGATCCTGTGCTGCTGCATCATTTTATGCGTATACATAACATAGTACGACTGCCGCATCCCATCGGGCATCCGCCCGCTCTCCCAGTTTTTTTCAAGCTGCAGGGCCATCAGATCATAGCAGCCGATGCCGAAATAACGGCATTTCTTTTCATCGGCGCTAAGATACGGGATCCTGGTGAACCAATTTGAGGTTACAGAGCCGCTGAGATAGTCCAGAAAAGATTGGCAAACACGGTCTGGGCTGAATGCAAACCTCTCGGTATACTCGGTCCGAAGCTCTACTTTATATGCGCACCAGGAGCTGTCGTATCGAATGAGCTTAATAGAAGTGTAGTCCTGTTCAAACCGTTCCCTTTGATCGACATCGCTGAGATCGTCGAGGATAATCGCTTCGCTTAATTCCTCATAGCTGCAGGAACTCCTTGCATACCTCCTGTGATCCAAATATTCCGAAAAAAACACTCTTCTTTCTTCACTGTCGTAGCCGTAAAAGAGAGGGTCGTGGAACTTCACGCCGTGCTTGTACGCACGTATTTTGCTTGTGTCCACCATGAACGTCAAATAATACCCGCGATCAAGGGCCGACAATATGAACTCCAATATGTCCGTATTTTCCTGCAGCAAGCCCTTATCAATGGTATTGACGCTCAGAAAAGGGCAGTTATCGATACTGACGTCAAAAAAATCGATATTGGTTTCCGGGCTGGCGCTGAACAGCTGAATGTAATTGTTAAATATCCAGGGGATACTTTCTGTATGATGCTGCAAAATAGACAGAACCGTGCTTGTTGCCGGAAATCCGCTTATGAACGGCGTCTCAAGCGGCAAGATCTTTTTCATTATCATCACCATTCCACGTACTATACGCGCTATACGCGCTACACCTACTTGCACGCGATACGCGCGCAATACACACAATACACATAACAGCCGCTCAAATAAGCCGCCTATCAAAAGGCTGCCGTATCATCCCGGCCTCCCGCCCAGAAGGATCAGCGGTACTTCCATTTCTTCGGTCAGAGATGTATGATGCCCCTTGAACCTGGCGGAATCCGGCGTCAGAAGCGCCTGTTTGTGCGTATACGTGCCCGCCGCAATATAATCTCCCAGCAGTTCCGCCTTATCTCCTCCGGCGCCGAAATATCCCTTTGCAGCCAGCTCTGCAGATTTGAACAAAAGAAAATCCTCCCCGTAGGTGTCTTCAAAATACCTTTCAAACTCCCGTTCCCGTCCCTTTTTTACCAGAAAAGCAGGAGCCCGCGCTTCCATAAACGGATATATTTCCAGCAGCTCCATCAACCGCTCGTCCTTATACAGCTCTATATAGCCCGTAACATCGACCTGGCCGTGATCGGCGGAAACGATAAACAGAGCGTCCCCCATGGCTTCGTGAAGTTCCTTCAGCCGGCGGGAAATATCCCGGATGACACTTCGGGCCTCCGGGCTGGAGACGCCGTGCTTATGCATGACCGAATCCGGCTCCGGGTAATACGCATACACAAACTGCCTGCCGGGTTTCCGGCAGATCTCTTCAATGGCAGACCAAAATTCCTCGCCGGTCTGAAATATCCGGTTCCGCTCCGGATGCTTCACCTGGATATATGGGGGGAAAACCGTGTTGATGGCATAGCTGCTGTCCGCCTGGTCGAAATAATAGTCCGCCATTCCCAACGGGCAGCTGCTGAAGTCCACCGCTTCATGGGTGGCGGAATCCCGGCCCATAAAAATATCCACATTCCGATGGAGCGCGGCGAAATGCATGCTCCAGCCGAACCAGCCGTGCTCAAGAGGAACCTGGTTTGTCAGCAGGGAGCGGGTGGCGTTGGTCGTGGTAGACGGAAAGGTGGAAAGAAGGATTTGCCTGAGGTTTTGAAAGAGAAAATCTGTTCCATCCAGATTTTTCCCCATCGGATGGACGCCCAGCCCGTCAAAGCAGAGAAAAACGACCTTCTGGTATCCCTTATCGAGTTCCTCCTGAAGGACCGGAAGAGTTGCGTTGCGGTTGGGCGCGCCGAGAAACTCCGCCAGCGTAGCGGAGATATTGACGACGCTGTTTTGAAAATCCGGCGTTATCAGCTCTTTTGCAACGGAACCGATCTTATTTTTACGCTTCTCCGCAGTATACCCCTGTTCTATCATGGCAATCGCTCCTCTCCCGGCTATCCACAGCATCCTGACTTTTTTACATATTACATCTTACATCAGAAAAATAAAAAAGACAATCGGAAATACAGCGTATCTCCGGCCATCTCTGAAAGGAACAGCCGGGATATGTCGATCCTAAAATGTAGGTGCATTTCATAAAAAGGCGTTTAATTGATATAAACCAAAAGGAACCTATTCCCACAGGGAAATAGGTTCCTTTCAACGTTGGAAGGGGTGGACGCTTTAGATGCCGCTTCCAGCGCGGGCACTTTGCCCGGGTAAAAAAGAAAAGAGTCCGAACGCGAATTGCGTCCAGACTCAGTCTGGTGGAGGAGGATGGATTCGGACCATCGAAGCGAAACGCAACAGATTTACAGTCTGCCCCCTTTGGCCACTCGGGA
>URRG01000019.1 GCA_900550095.1 uncultured Oscillospiraceae bacterium | reverse complement strand
GCTATACGGCTATACAGCTATACAGCAATGCTGAAATGCAGCAATACAGCAGAATGTCCAAACAGTAAGACAGAAAGACCGAAAGTCAGAAAGTCAGAAAATCAGAAAGACAGCAGAGCATGCGGAAAGGAAGCGTACGCTATGGCGGAAAGGATCGAAGGAAGCAATTACGCGCCCAAGGGAAAGCCGGCCCCCGTGGTAAAGCCCGGGGAATTCGTTTTTGCGGCCGTAGGGCTGGATCACGGCCATATAGGAGGCATGATAAACGGCCTTCTGGAGGCGGGCGGAACATTGAAATATATCTACGACCCGGATCCGGAAAAAACGGCCCTGTATGTGAAAATGTACCCGCAGGCGAAGGCTGCCCGCAGTGAGGACGAGGTGCTGTGCGACCCGGAAATAAAGCTGGTGGCCGGAGCCTGCGTGACCTCGGAGCGCTGCGCCCTGGGCCTGCGGGTCATGGACGCGGGGAAGGATTATTTCACCGACAAGGCCCCTCTGACCACTCTGGAACAGCTGCGGCAGGCCAGGGCCAAGGTAAAGGAGACCGGGAGAAAATACATGGTCTATTACAGCGAGCGGCTCCACGTGGAGGACGCCGTTTTCGCCGGGCAGCTTATCGAAAAGGGAGCCATCGGGCGCGTGATCCAGACCATCGGCATGGGCCCCCACAGGCTCAGCGCCCCCACCCGGCCCAAGTGGTTCTTTCAAAAGGAAAAATACGGCGGCATCCTCTGCGATATCGGCAGCCATCAGATCGAACAGTTCCTCTTTTACACCGGGGCAAAGGATGCCGCTGTTCTCAGAAGCCGGGTCGCCAACTACAACCACCCCCAATACCCGGAGCTGGACGATTTCGGCGACTGCATGCTCCAGGCGGATAACGGCGCTTCCGGCTACTTCCGGGTGGACTGGTTCACCCCAGACGGCCTCTACAACTGGGGCGACGGGCGCATGTTCATCCTGGGCACAGAGGGCTTCATCGAGCTTCGCAAATACGTGAACCTGGCCGTAGCCCCCCACGGCGGCACGGTGTTCATGTCCAACGGGGAAGGGGAATTTTCCTTCGATGTAGCTGGGAAAGTTGGTTACCCCTTCTTCGGCCAATTGATTCTGGATTGCCTCAACCGCACAGAAACTGCTATGACCCAAGAGCACGCCTTCAAGGCGGCGGAGCTCTGCGTCAAAGCCCAGATGGGGGCCGAAGCGGCGCTGTAAGGCGCAGATACGCGTCCAGGCTGCAGAACCGCAGGGCGGCGCGGACTGCATGGATGCAGGGATGCAGGGCTGGAGGGCTGCAGGCCGTTTCAAAGCCGCGAGGCTCTCCTCAGTGCCTGGGATATCCCGCAGGGCCGGGAAATGCCTTGTTCCGCGCCGGCAGCCCATATAGTTCCCATCCGATCAAAGCGACCAAAGCCCCGGATACAGGCCCCGTTCCGTTCTCACAGCCGGAACGCGCCCGTGCCGGGGCTTTTTTCTGTGCCGCTCGGCCCTGCTTCCCGCTGCCCGGCCCTTCGTCTGCCGGGCCTCTTTCTATTCAGCCCTGTCCCCTCAGATGGTTTCGGCATGCGCCGCGCATAGTAAAATACAGCAGGCAGGACTCCCTCGTCCTGCAGGACAGATACGGAGGCATACAGATGAACATGCATCTGTATGAAAATGAAAGCAAACGTCAGGAAATACAGGGGCGGAAGGCAAAAACGGAAGACACGCGGACAGCCTGGGAAACGGAGCAAATACGGAAACTGAAAGATGAAAGACATAGAGCGGAAAGCAGAAGTCCCAAAACGGAAACCGATATATGAGACGGGCGAAACGGGAAACAAGAAACAGAAAAGAGGAAACGCGAAAAAGCAGAAAACCAGAAAGGAGAAACCAGCGAACAGGCATGAAAAGACGGCGGAGCGCAGGCGCCCGCCGTCTTTTTGCGCAGCGTCGCAGCATCGCAGCGTCTCGGCTGGACATCTGCACAGTATGACCGTATACATATTTATACAGGAGAATGAGAAGAGACGGGAGCCGCGTCTTGCCCATCTCCCGGGTAAGACGCGGCGCGGGCGCGCTCACTCTTTGACGGAACCGATGGTGATGCCCGTGACGAAATATTTCTGCATAAAGGGATAAATGCACAGGATGGGGATCGTTGCGAAGATGATCATAGCGCCGCGGAAGGAACGGTCTGAAAGCTGCCGCAGCTGGGAGAGGCTCTCCGCGCTGAAGGTGCTGTAGTCGATGGTGGTGAGCATTTGGCGCAGGAGGGTCTGCAGCGGCCATTTGTTCCTGTCGTTGACGAAAATAGTAGCGCTGAACCATTCGTTCCAGTGTCCCACGATCTGAAAAAGGGTGATGGTAGCGATAGAAGCCGTAGCCAGAGGCAGAGCGATCCGGACAAGAATGGTAAAATCGTTGGCTCCGTCTATTTCGGCGGATTCAAAAAGGCTTTTGTTGATCCCCCTGAAAAAGTTCATCATCAAAACGACGTTCGCAATGGGCACGCAGCCGGGCAGGATCAGAGCCCAAAGAGTGTCCATCAGATGCAGGTCGTTGATGAGCAGGTATCCGGGGATCAGACCGCCGTTCACCATCATGGGGATGATAAAGAACAAGCTGATCCATTTCCGCCCCCGCAGCTCTTTATTTTCCTTGGAAAGAGGATAGGCGGCCATGATGGTCAGCACCAGATTGATGGCCGTGCCCACGACCGTCCGGTAAACGGATACAAAAAAAGAGTTGAAAAACACCGGATTGCTGAACATGGTCTGATACGCCATGGTATTGAAGCCCTTCGGCCAGAACTGAACGGAATTGCTGGCCGCGGCGGCCGTATCGCTGAAAGAGAGCGCCAGCACATGGAGCATGGGAAGCAGGCAGGTCAGGGAAACCGCCGTCAGGAGGACATAGTTCAGAGCCTGAAAAGCCTTGTCCCCTTTGCCCGAAGCAATTTTGGAACGCATATCAATCCCCCCCTTTTCAGAACACACGGTAATCGGTAAACCGGCAGGCCAGATAATTGGCGGTCAGCGTCAGCCCCAGCCCGATTACGGATTTGAACAGGCCGATGGCCGTGGAAAGGGAATACTGCGCGTCCAGAAGCCCCTGGCGGTAGATAAAGGTGTCGAGAACATCGCCCGTTTCATAAACGGCGGCGTTGTACATAACCAGAATCTGATCGAAGCCGGCGTTGAGAATATTCCCGATGTTCAGTACGCACATCATCACAATGACAGCGCTGATGCCCGGCAGCGTGATATGCCAGATGCGGCGCAGGCGGCCGGCCCCATCCATCGAGGCCGCCTCATACAGCTCGGGGCTGATGTTCGTCATGCCCGCCAGATAAATGATATCCCCCCAGCCGAATTCCTTCCACACCTCCAGAAGGATCATAGTGGGCTGGAACCATTGATTGCTCCCCAGAAAAAAGATAGGGGAAACGCCGAACCATCCCAGGAACTGGTTGATAAGCCCCTCCATGGAAAGCATATCGATGAAAATCCCGCCTATAATGACCCAGGAGAGAAAATGCGGAAAATATGTAATGGTCTGTATGGTCCTTTTATAGAGAGGGCTGCGGATCTCGTTGAGCAGAATCGCAAACACGATGGCAAACAGCTGCACCAGAACGATTTTTCCCACGGCGATCACCAGGGTATTCCGCAGAATATTGGGAAAATCCGGCATATTCCAGGCCGTCTCAAACCATTTAAGCCCTACCCATTCGCTGCCCCCGAACATCCCCAACGCGGGGTTATAATCCTGAAACGCTATGACAAGGCCATAGAGGGGGATATACTGAAAGATAAAGATCATGACCGCCGGCAGCACCAGCAGCGCATAAAGCCTCCATTTCCGTTTGAAATAGCCCTTGAAGCCCGACCCGCGGGCGGGACAGGCCGCCGCTTTTTCCATCTTTTCCACTCCTTACGCCTGGCTGAAAGGGGCGGCGGCTTCCCTCCGCGGAAAGGCCCCCGCCCCTTTTCTCCGGATTTATTTCTTATTGCTTTCGTACCACTCGTTTACTTCCCGGGTGATCTGTTCGCCGCCGTTTGCATACCAGTCCTCCACAAACTGGTCGAAGGAATCCGCCGGCTGGGTCCCCATGATGATCTTGGTAAAGGTCTCCAGCTTCAGCTTATCCAGATACGCCTGCTTTTCGATGGCGGTGGCGGGGGTCGCGCCCGAGAAGGCGTTCACATGCAGGATGCCGTCTTCCTCTTCCATCAGGGGGATCACGGCTTTTTTGTGGTCGTTTCCGCGGAAGAAGGGGAAGACGCCTCCCGGGGGGAGCAGCGCAGGGAGGCCGTCCACGTGGCTGCCACAGAACTCTGCCGGGATATATTGGGCAAGCATGCCCGCATGCTGGATTTTCTGAGCCTCAAGGAAAAAAGCTCCTTTTTGTTTCTGGACGACGACCCCGAGAGGCTCCGGCAGTTTTTCAGCCAGACGGTGGAAAGGCTGGAAGCGTTCCTCTATGCCCTGAAAAGCGCGCTGAACTGCCGGATCTCCATTTTCTGGGACTTCCCCGCAAAGCTGGAAGATCTGGGCGGCTGCTACAGAGCGCTGATCCGCAGAGCGCAGAGGCATCTTTCCGACTCCGACGGCGTCATAAGCAGCCCAGGCGTCCTGCAGGACGCCCAGAAGCCCTCCGACCTGAAAACGCTTCATCTGCACCCCTCCTTCCTGTCGCTGGTGGCGGCGGGAAGGCGCGAGGATGTCCTGGACCGGCTGGACGCTGTCCTGGAGGAAGCCCAGCAGCTGGGGTGCGCCTATGAACATCTTCTGCAGATTTATCACACCGTCGCCGGGAGCCTGATCTCCGATTCCCTTCAGCGGCAGATAGCGGTCAAGGATTGGGGCGAAGCCTGCATGGGCTTTCTGGAGCATGCGGGCCCCGGCGGCTCCTACCGGGATTTCTGCAAAAACTGCCGCACTGCCGCCGCCGGCTATATGGATTTTCTGGAACAGAACCGGCAGCTGCAGGAGATCCGGCTGGTCTCCGGGATCCGGCGGCTCGTGCAGGAACAGCTCTCCGGCAGGCTTTCGGTGGGGAGCATCGCCTCCCAGTGCCATTATAACGCGGTCTATCTTTCCAGGCTCTTCAAGGAGGAAACCGGCGTTTCCCTGCAGGATTATATCATCCGGAAGCGCATGGAAAAGGCCCGCGAGCTCCTGTGCGCGGGGGAAAAGATCGGCGATGTGGCCGCCGCCGTGGGATATGAAAACTGCCCGCATTTCAGCCGGGCTTTCAAACGGATTTTTGGGGTGAGCCCCAAGCAGTACCAGAGCTCTTCCCATGGAGCGGAATAGCCGGAACCACGCCGCCCGGTGAGGACCGGCGGAGCCTTGGGGCCCCTGCTCTCCCCGGCTGCTTTTTTCACCTGCGTCTCCCGGGGGAAGCGCCGAAAAGCAGAGGCCGGAACCGCCTCTGGAAAGCGGCCCGGCCTCTGCAGGCGAAGATCAAAGGGAACAATGGATATGGTAAACGCCGGCGGGAAGAAACGCCTTCACACGGCCGCCCTCCTGCAGGGCCCCGATCCCGGCCTCCTCCGCCGGAACCCCGTTGACCGCAAGGTCTTCAAGCCGCGCTTCAGAGAGGACGAGCTCGGCCCCGCCGTCAAAGGGGACAGCGAACCGGTATTCGATGCCGCCCTGGGAGTACCGCCAGGCGCTTTCATAAGCGCCTGCAGGCGACTGGACGCAGGCGGCGGCGCTGCCCAGGCGCGGGTCCGGCTCGGGAGCCAGGCGGATCCGTTTGAAGCCGGGGGCGCTCTCCAGAGGCTGGATGCCGCACATGTTGCGGTACATCCACTCCACGATGGAGCCGTAAGCGTAGTGGTTCATGGAATTCATGCCCGTGCCGCTGACGGTTCCGTCCGGAAGGACGGCGTTCCACCGCTCCCATATAGTGGTGGCCCCCATATCCACCTCATACAGCCAGCTTGGCAGATCCTCCTGAAGGAGCAGTGTATAAGCGCTTCGGGCGCCGCCGCATTTGGAAAGGGCCCTGCAGAGCACGGGGGTGCCCAGGAACCCGGTCTTCAAATGCATTTGAGCGCCCTCCAGCAGTTCCAGCAGGGCCCTGAAATTCTTCTCCCTGTGCTCCTCCGGCGCCAGGCCGTACATCAGAGCCAGGGCCAGGCCCGTCTGGGTGGCGGCGTCGCACCGGCCCGAAGGGGTAAAATATTCCCGGCGGACGGCGGCCCGGATCTCCTCCGCAAGCCGGGCGTATTCCTCTCTTTCCCGCTCCAGCCCCAAAGCTCCCGCCGCCTTGGAGACGATCCCCGCGCAGCGGTAATAATAGACGGAGCAGAGGAAGGTGACGTCCGTCCCGCCCCACACCGTTTCGGGATCCATTCCATAGCGTGGGCCGTCCAGCGCCAGCCAGTCGCCGTAGTGGAACTTTTCCGCCAGCCAAAGCCGGGTGTTCCCCGTGGCGGCGTCCTCTCCGCGGACCCAGTCCACCCATGCCTTCATCGCCTCAAAATGCTCCCTGAGCTTTTCCCTGCCGCCGTTGTACACATAGCTGTTCCACGGGACGACGGCGGCGGCGTCCGCCCAGCCGCAGGCCCCCTGCTCCCGGACGATGTTGCAGTCCGAGCCGGGCCGGGCGACCACGGGGGCCACATGGGCGGGGCAGCCTCCCCTGAGCCTCTGCTCCATCCACATATCCCGGCAGTATTTGTCGTAGAAGGCCGCGCAGTCCATAACAAAGCAGGCGGTGGAGCTGAACGCCTGGGCGTCTCCCGTCCATCCCATGCGTTCGTCCCGCTGAGGGCAGTCGGTGGGCACGTCCACAAAATTGTCCCTCTGGCTCCACAAGGCGTTCTGTATCAGGCGGTTGACCTTTTCGTTTCCCGTTTCCAGGCGGCCCGTCTCCTCCAGATCGGAATAAAGGCTGCAGCCCGTGAAGGCTTTTTCATCCGGCCTTCCGCCCGGCCAGCCGCTGACCTTGATATACCGGTAGCCGTAAAAGGTGAAATGGGGGCGCACAAGGGCTGGGCGGCCGTCTGAAACAAACCTGTATTCGCATAGGGCGGAACGCATATTGTCCCGGTAAAAGCAGCCGTCCTGCAGGAGTTCTCCGAACTGCAGGCGAAGCTTCGTCCCCCTGGGCAGAGCCGCCCGCATTTCAAACCAGCCGGTGATCACCTGCCCCATATCCAGGACCCATTCGTCCCTTTTCGTATGCAGCAGGGCAGGGCGGAGCTCCCTTTGCTTCACCACCGGCAGGCTCAGACGGGGAGAGGGTTCCGCCAGGGGAAGGCCGGGAACGGCCTCCCGCACGGGAAGCCAGGGGTATCCGTCTCCGGCGGGGGTATCCCACCCGATGATCTCCTTAGGCTGCTCATAGCGCTCCCCGTCGTAGATATTGCTGAAGGTCACGGGCGACGGCGCGCACTGCCAGCCGGAATCCGTTCCCAACACGGCCTCCCGCCCTCCCGGTAAGAGGATCCGAAGCTCCATGCGGAAAAGGAATTCCTCCGCAAACGCCTCTTTAGGGGCCCCCTCCTCCCCAGTGTCAAAATCCGCGGGCGCGCCGCCGAAGCCAAAGCGGCCCTTGGCCCATCCGTTCCCCAGCATAGCGCCCGCCGTATTCCAGCCCTTGTGCAGAAGGGCCGTCACATCGTAGGTCTGATACTGGAGCCACCGGTCATAGGCTGTGCAGCCGGGGGCCAGGTATTCCTCCCCCGCCTTTTCCCCGTTGAAGGAAAGCTCGTAAAGCCCCAGCCCCACCGCATACGCGCGTGCGCTCACGGGCTCCTCTTCCAGAAAAAAACTTCGCCGCAGAAGGGGATGGACATTCTTTTCCAGAGAAGGGGAAATCCACTTCCCCGCCCAGGGCTCCTCCATTTTGGAGGTCTCGAACCAGGCGGGTTCGCTGAGGGCCTGCGCTCCTGTTTCATCGCAGACAGCCACGCGCCACCAGTAACGGGTCCGGGGCTGCAGCTTCAGCGGGAGCGGGCAGTCCACTGAAGAGATAGCCGCGTCTTCGCCGGAATCCCATACAAGCGCGCGGAAGGAAGGATCGGCGGACGCCTGCACCCTGG
The DNA here is from genome assembly GCA_900550095.1 of uncultured Oscillospiraceae bacterium. Lineage (GTDB taxonomy): Bacteria > Bacillota > Clostridia > Oscillospirales > Acutalibacteraceae > UMGS1264. Next base: position 5,926 of record URRG01000019.1, on the reverse strand, counting down.
CCCATTTCTGTTTCTTTCCAGGGGCTCCCTCCACCGTCCATGAAAGGGATAGGCTGTTGAGCTCGAAGCCCAGGGGATCAACGAGCCGGTTGACCTTCATTCGTTGAATTTTCATTTTACATACCTCCCGAAAAATTACGGGAGCAACTGAAAAGCGGAAAATAGAAAAATAAAGGCGGGAAAAGCGGAAATCCTTTCAGCCGCCGGATACGTCCAGTATACCCCTGCCGCCGTGCAAACGCCATAGAATGTATCGACAGAAATGTGAGGAATACCGATGATGAAGACGCAGCCTATGCAGCTGATGCAACCGATGCAATCCATACGGCTCACGCAGCCGGCGCAATCCATAGAAGCTGTGCGGGACAGCCGGAAAAGCCAGGGCCGCTTGGACCGCTTGGATCTCCCGGGCCGGCAGGATGCGCAAACACAGACGGCGCCGCCGGTCCGCACGTTACAGGCCATCCAGGCGCTGCAGAAGCTTCCCGAAGCCTTCCCCATGGGCGAGGAACCCTTTTCCATAACGGGCGGCGGTATCTGCTCCGGAGCCTGCAGCCTGCAGCCGTCCGGGGCCCTGCTGGGGTATATGGCCCGGGGCGGGGGGACCGTCCGTACGCTCCGCGCAGAGGGCGGAGAGCTTTCTCTTTCACAAGGGGAGGTCTTTTGGATCCCGGCGGCCCGGTGCCCCTGCGCTTTCACCCCCGCCTCCCCTTCCCGCCTTTGCTTTTTCACACTGGAAGGAGAATTGGTGGAAAACATGCTTCGCATATACGGCTGCACGAAGGAAGCAAGCCTTTGCTCCCCGGAGGCGGAAGCCTGCTTCCAGGCGTTCTGCGGCGCGGCCTGCGAAGAAAAAGAGGGGGCCCTTTCCCTCGAAAGATGCTCCCTCTTCTTTCACCGCCTTCTGCTTCTGGCCCGCCGTGATGCCGCCCGCAGCCTTCCCATCCCGCAGGACATACAAGAACTGAAAGCGTATCTGGATGAAAACCCCGGAAAGCCCGTCTCTGTAGGGGAGATCAGCCGCCTTGTCAGCCGTTCCCCGGACTGTGCCATCCGCATATTTAAGAAATACTACGGGGAGACCCCTTACGCCTATCAGCTGCGCCGGAAAACCGAATCCGCCTGCCGTCTGCTTCTGCACACAGACCTTACCGTCCGGGAGATCGCCGACCAGCTGGGCTTCTGCGACCAGCATTATTTTTCCAATCTGTTCAAGCGGCTCAAGGGACTGTCTCCCAGCGCATACAGGCTCCTGCATACGGCGCCGCCCATGTGCGGGCCGGAGCCCCGGAGCACAGACGGGACCCAGCGGGAAGATACTGAAGCAAAACGGGAAAATCCCTGAAAAGCACACTGCCAGCACACTGCCCTTTACCCGCCGTAAGCCCCTTTCCTCTTCCGCAGTCCCTCTGCCGCTGGGAACGCGCCCTCAGGAGGCCGTTTTTCCCGCTTGCCTGCGCGCGGCGCGGGCTGCGGAGCTCTGATGCATCCTCTCTATCGTACTGCGGATATCCTCTTCCGTAGTGCCGGGGTGGATGGAGCACATGCGCAGAACCTTTCTCCCCCGAAGCTCTGTGGTGAAGATCTGCGCGTACCCGCCGCCGGTGATCTCCTCGGAAAGAGCCTTCTGGAGCCGGTCCAGCGCGGTTTCGGAGCATATCCCCGCAGGCGCATACCGGAAATTCACGATCCCAAGCGTGGCCGGGGACACGATCTCCCACCCCGGCAGGCTGCGGAGCTCCTTCTCCGCAAGCTCCGCCAAAGCGCAGCCGTGGTCGATCACACGGCCCATTTCTCTGCTCCCCACAGCCTGCAGCGTGAGCCAGAGCTTCAGGCTCCGGGCCGGACGGGTGAGCTCCGGACCCAGATCCCAGAATTCGGCCCCGTCCTCCGCGGACTGCGCATCCTTCAGATATTCCGGATGGGCCGAAAAACTTCGGAGCAGATCAGCCCGCCTGCGTACCAATACAACACTGCACCCATAGGTCTGCAGCATCCATTTATGAGCGTCCCAGCTCAGGCTGTCGGAGAGCTCTATTCCGGAGAGCGCCTCCCTCTGCCGCCGGGAAAGCAGGGCCGAAGCCCCGAACGCTCCGTCCACATGCATCCACATGCCGTGTTCCCGGCACAGGAGCCCTATCTCCCTCAGGGGATCCACGCTCCCCGTGTTGGTGGTCCCCGCAGAGGCAACCACAGCGAAAGGCCTCCTCCCCGCTGCTTTATCCCTCCGCACAGCCTCTTTCAGAGCCGGAACATCCATGCGGAAATCCTCCCCCGCAGGCATGGTGCAAATCTGCCTTTCATGGAAGCCGATGATATGAAGCCCCTTGGAAACGGAAGAATGGGTCTGGTCCGTCGTATATACCACCGCCCGGCCCCGCTCCTCAAAGGGCAGGCATGCGTCCCGCGCCGCCGTCAGGGCCGTGAGATTTGCCATGGAGCCGCCGGAGACAAATATGCCGCCGCTCCCCTGGGGATATCCTGCCAAGCCGCACATCCACCGCACCAGCTTTTCCTCGACCGCGCCGGCGGTGGGGGCGTTGCTCCGGCATCCCGCATGAGGGTTGAAGGCGCTGGTCATGACATCTCCCATCCAGGAAAGGAGGGATGCCGTGGAAGGGACGCAGGAGAAACTGCGCGGATGCTGTGCCAGGGGCGCGCCGGAATACACGTCCTGCAGCATCTCCGCATATACCTCTTCCAAGGGGCGGCCTTCCAGAGGCACATCCCCCGCCGTCAAGCGCCTCTGTCTTCCCCGCTGCTCCAGCCGTTCCGGGACCGCCGCTCCAGCAGGCGGGCAGACGGGCCTCTCCCGCATATTATTATACAGTTCCACCGCCCGCTCCACAAAATCCTTCATAACGGCTTTGATCTTCTCGCTCTGTTCCATTGACACCGGATACATGCCCGCGCCTCCCTGCTTGACTTTTTACAACGGCAATGCTACCATAAACCGATTGATTTGTAAAATTCATAAATTTTATAGATATATTCAAAAATATTGAATGGTGATGCTATGGAACTGCGGAACATAACCGCCTTCGTGCGTATAGCGGAGGTGCAGAATTTCTCAAAATCCGCCCAGCAGCTGGGATACTCCCAGTCTGCCGTGACCATGCAGATCAAACAGCTGGAGGAGGAGCTTCACGCGCAGCTGTTTGAACGCATCGGGAAAAAGGTAAAGCTGACGCAGGCGGGGGAGCGGTTTTTGCCCCGGGCGCTGGAGATCCTGAACTCCGTACGCAGGGCGGAAAGCGTCCTGGAGGAACCGGGAGAAACCTCCGGGGCGCTCCGCATCGGCACCTGCGAATCCTTTGTCATGAGCATTCTGCCCCCTGTATTCATGGAATTCAGCAGCCGCAATCCCCGCGTGGAGGTCAGCGTGGCAACGGCGTCCGTGCCGGAATTATTCGATATGCTGCGCCAGAACGACGTGGATCTCATCTATTTTCTGGATCAGAAAGCGTATTTCGCCGAGTGGATAAAGGCCGCAGAAAGGCCCGAAAAGGTCTATTTTACCGCCTCCCCCCTCTCTCCGCTGGCAAACCGGAAGCGCATTCCCATAGAACGGCTGCTGCAGGAACCCCTCTGCCTGACGGAAAAAGGGATCAGCTACCGGTACGCCATGGAGCAGGCTCTGGCCGCCGGCGGTTTTGAGCTGCACCCCTTTCTGGAGATCGGCAATACCGACGTCATCACCCGCTTCGTGCTGCAGAACAGGGGCATCTCCTTTCTGCCGGAATACGTGATCCGCGATTACGTACAAAACGGACAGCTTGTGATCCTTGATACGGAATGCCCCGACATAACCATGTGGAGCCAGCTGGTATACCACCGGAACAAATACGTCACCCCCCAGATGAGAGGCTTTCTGGAACTGATGAAAAAACAAATGCTCTAAGCGCCCGCGGGAAGAGCTCCTGAAAAACAACATATGTACTCCTGTGAAAGAGAAAGGAAGGAACCGGCGTGCATCGGTCCCCTCCTTTCTCTTTCGCTGTCCTGCACCCCGCCGGTTTCTGCTTTCCTCCGCTTTTCAATTCCGTCCGCCCAGATCCGGGGCGCTTCCATGCCCATGAGATACCTGCAGCCCGTCTGTAACAGCCCGCGGCTCGTTTACATATTCTGGTAGGAAGATAAATGGAAACCGAAAGGAGCGGAGTACCGGCATATGTCCGTATGGTTAAAGAGGCTGAGCAATCTTTTATGTGTGAAAAGCATCGTAACGATCGTTCTGACGGCGGTATTCGCATATCTTTCCGCAACAGGAAGGGTATCAGGGCAGGATTTTCTCACCGTTTTTTCCGTTGTGATCGCCTTCTATTTCGGAACACAGAGCCAAAGGCTGAATGAAAAAATAGAAGAAAGCTCAGAACAGAAAAAGAAGCCGCCTTCTACCTGAATTTGCAGGCAAGCATGCAAGAAAGGAGTCCATGTCTGATATGGAATATTACAACCGATATACTTCCGGCACAAACAGATGCTGTCCCTGTTCGTCGGGAGACAATTATGTGCTCGTCCAGGGCGCTACCGGGCCTCAGGGCCCGCAAGGGGTTCCCGGTCCCCAGGGACCGCAGGGCCTCAGAGGCGAACGGGGGCCCCAGGGACCTCAAGGCCCTAAAGGAGAGCAGGGCTGCCCGGGGCCTGCGGGTCCCCGAGGAACAGCCGGCATACAAGGCCCTCCCGGCCCGCAGGGAGTTCGGGGAGATATGGGGCCAAAGGGCGACCAGGGCTTTATAGGCCCTCAGGGCATCCAAGGAAATCCCGGCCCAATGGGTCCGAAAGGCGACCCGGGGCCAGTGGGACCCAAGGGAGATCCGGGACCCGCAGGTCCTTCCGGCCCGAAAGGGGATAAAGGAGAAAAAGGAGACAGAGGCCTTCAGGGTGAACAGGGACCTCAGGGCGAACAGGGCATTCAGGGCGTAACCGGCCCTCAGGGACCTCAGGGCGACGCCGGATGTCAGGGGCCCCAGGGAGAACAAGGCCCTATGGGACCCGCAGGGGTCAAAGGCGATAAGGGGGATAAAGGCGACCAGGGAGAACAGGGCATCCAAGGCCCTGCAGGCCCTCAGGGCGACAAGGGCGAGACCGGGCCTCAGGGTCCCACGGGCGCTTCCCCCACGGTGGAAGTGGGGGCCGTGAGCTCCGGAGCCGCCGCCTCCGTCACAGCCAATCCCACCGAGACCGGCGTCCTTCTGGACTTCGTCGTCCCCATCGGGCCCACAGGCCCTCAGGGGGCGCAAGGCATTACAGGCCCCACAGGCGCTGCTGGAGCTACAGGAGCTACAGGAGCCACAGGAGCCGCGGGAGCCGCGGGCGAGACTCCTAAAATTGCCGAAGTGGAAAATACTAAAACCAGATATGTGCTCAGCTTTACCACCGCCGGTCAGAGCATCGTCAGCCCAAATCTGAAATCCAACACAGAGACGTATAACGCAAATCTCTCCACAGTGGGAAGCACCCTTCGCATCCCGCTGGGAAGTCTGACGCTTGTAGCGCAGTCCACCTCTACCACAAGCCTCAGGCTCTCTATTCAGCCTACGACCTCCGGAACCTCCGTTCTGGCCGATATACGGCGCGTGAGCATTTACGACAGCTCAATAGATATCCAAACCAATAACAACACCACTATTTCCGCAAACCTGGTGCTGGACGATACTGTATTCACCCAATCCCAGGAAATGCACTGGATGCGGATCCGGCTGCAGGATCCCGCCAGCAAACTGTGGTCCATGTGCGAAGTACGCACCTTTGCCTCCCAAGGAGGGGCGCGGACGTCTATCTGCGTGGATTGGCTTTATACAGGCGTGACCTTCTCAGCACCGTAAGAAATAAAGAAACCACGCAAAACTTTTTTCATTAATATCCTCCTTTGTATTAAAAAGTCAATCTTTCTACCATCTTAACAAACTCTTCTTTCCCTTTA
>URRG01000018.1 GCA_900550095.1 uncultured Oscillospiraceae bacterium | reverse complement strand
TATACCAAGGGCCGGGGGCCTGTAATTCCAGATACGCATACCATTTCACGCCCCGGGCCGGAGCCTCCGGCAGAATTTGGGCATAGCGGGAAAGAGCTCCTTTTTCATCCAGCTCCACATCATAGGCCGCCAGAAGCCGGGGCGCTGCGGCATCCTCCGCGGAAGAGGGCGTCCTCTCCTCCAATCCTGCGGGCGGGGATGCCGTCAGCCGCAGATACCTCGCCCGGAAGGCGGGATCCTTGGTGACAAACCCGCCTGCTGCGCCGGAGGGCCACCGGTCCTCGTCGTAAAGCCAGGCCAGCATATGGTTTTCCTCGGCTTTCTCCACACAGAAGCGGATATCCTCCAGAAATTCAGGGCTCAGGTAAGGGGTATCCAGCCCCGTGCGCACATGCATGTGAAAGCCCCCGAAGCCCATGTCCCTGAGGATCCGAATCTGCTTTTCCAGGGTTTCTTTCTCAAGGCGGCAGTTGAAGGCCCAGAAGGGCGCGCCCCGGTATTCTTCCGCAGGGCTTCGGAACAATTCTTCCGAAAGGGACAGCTCCCTGTTTTTGGGATACAGCATACTACAACTCTCCTTTTACGGATTTTCCGGTATATATAGCAATAGAACACGACACTGATGGGCTGCGGCTTATAGCCGCCCTTGCACAATCCGCACTAAATTCATATACAATTTTATCGCTTTACTTCATAAGATTTTCCAGATGTGCGCACATCCGGCAGCGAGAGCTACGCCCACAGCCCCGCCAGGGCCTGCGCCCCATAGCAAATGCCTAAAATCACCGGCTGATGGAACACATAGATGATAAGAGCGTGCCGGCCCAGAAAGGAAAAAAACGGGATCCGCTTTTTATAGGCAAAGGCGGGGAACCGGCCCGCCCTGGCGAGGCGGCCTAAAACCGTTCCCCCTATAAAGACAAAGCACCAGGGCAGCAGGGGAAAATAATCCGACGAAGAAAAGCCAGGGTAGGGGAAACCCAAGGCAGCCGTGAACACATTGCTGTAAAAGGCTTCCGGCACGGGAAGCCGGAACAAAAAGGGCAGGCCCCAATACCCCTTTTGCAGCTCCATAGTCAAAAGATACAGAAGAACGCAGAGGATAAGGGGCAGAATATGAAAGGAGAGCCGGGGCTTCTTATGAAGGGCACAGGCGGCTTTTCCGTAAAGGAGCTGGAAGAGCCCGAACCCCATCATGCAAATGGAAAGGAAATGCAGGATGCCGAAAACAATCATCTCCTGAGGGGTCACAAGAGCCGTGGCCCCCGTCACCAGAAGGGCCACCAGCAGGAGCTTCGCCCCCCGTATGAGATTGGAGCGGGATAGATCGGAGGATATTCCCGCTATACAGATAAAAAGACCTGCAAACCAGGGCTCCGCCGGCATAAAAAACCGGAAAAGGAAGGCTCCCAGGGGCATGTCGAACAGGTTTGCCATGGAGTAAAAGCCATGGTAAAACACCATACAGAATACCGCAAAGCCTCTGAGCTCATCCATCAGGTGGATACGCCCTCTCCGGGGCTCCTGTTTACTCTGCTCACTCTGCTCACTATACGTATCCTGCTTTTCCTGTTTTTCCGTTTTTTCTGGTTTTTCCCGCTGCATTCCCTGTTTTCCTTCGGCCCGGTTTTCCAGGCCTTTCTCAGAGGGGCAGGGTTCCGGCTGCCCGTCCGGGCGGCTCTCTATATATTCTGCAGATTCTCTATATTCCAAGGGCTTCGTTTGTTCCATAAAACACGCCTCTCTTTTTTCATTTTCCGGCTGCATCGGCCTGAATTTCCGCCGGGGCGGGCAGTTCTTCAGCCGGCTCAGCGCAAACTATGTACCCAGTATAAAACAAAGAGCACAAAAAGGAAAGCGGTATGAACGCGCAAGCCGTTCCCCTTTTTTCTCCTTCTATCCAGCAACGGCCTTCCGATGACGGGCCGCAACAGAAATGGTAACCGTTGTCTGCGTGTATTCCTACCTTTTTTGCCGGTAAACCTCATTGAACAACGTGATTTTGGGCGGTATACTGCAAGTGATCCGGTGATCCAGGTTTGATTTTACATTTTTCCGGCGGTATCTCCAGATACGGGAGAGACCGCCGGAACTCAAAAGCGCCGCTAAAAAGCAGAAGCTGGAAACCGGAAGGCGGGAGGCTGTAGAAAGACTCAGAAGCAGCAGCGGAAACCAAAACAAAGCAGGCTTTCCGGCGCGGCACCCTGTACCCTGCGCCCCGCCCTCCCTCACGGTACAATATAAAGTCAAAAAAGAAAGGGCGTGTCGCCTATGATGGCAAACGAAACAGAAAAAACAGTCCATGTCCGCTGGGAGGAACCCATCCAGATCCACGATTACCCGGTATTCCAGGATACAAACCGGGATGCCAGAGTGGTTTCCCCCGGTACCTATGGCTCGGAATATGTCCGGATGCTGGAGCTGAAAGACGGCTCCTGGCTTTCTGTCTATACCTTTTATGACAACAACGGCTACCGGCTGGAGGCAGGCGGGGGCACAAAGCTGGGATTTTCCCTGAGCCGGGATCAGGGGAAGACCTGGGAGCAAATCTCCACCCTTTCTCATCCTTCCCGTGATATGGACAACGGCCAGCTGGCTTTTGCCGAAAACGGGGACATCCTCCTTTCCTGCCGGTCTGTGCGGTGGCAGGAATCCTACTATCTTCCCCTTTACAGAAGCGCCGACGGGGGCAGGAACTGGGAATTTTCCTCTATGATCGACGAGACAAGCGGCCATCCCGGCGCTTTGGGAAACCCGGATAAGGGCCTTTACGAGCCCCATCTCTACCGGCTTGAGGACGGCCGTCTGGCGGTAATGTATGCCAATGAAAAGCATGTAAAGCGGGCGCCCCACTTCAGCCAGATCATTTCCATGAAGGTTTCCGATGACGACGGAGAAACCTGGGGAGATGAAATCTGGGTGGCCTGGGATCCGGAGAGACCGGAGCTCCGGCCAGGCATGCCTGTGTGGATGCGCCTTAAAAACGGCCTCTATATGGTGGTGTTCGAGGTGGGTGATCCCTCCGTGAAACCGGAAGCCACATTCTACATCTACTATAAGACCTCGAAAAATGGTGTGGACTGGGAACCCGGGATCGGAACGCTCATCCCGGAGCAATGGGGCGGGCCCTATCTGGAGCAGCTGGAAGACGGCCGCCTGCTGGTCTCCTCCAATGCGGGCGTCATCTCCGTGGGGAATGAAGAGGGCGCCCAATGGAAAACCCTGGAGCCCCCAGCCTTCCCAAGCTTCACCTGGTCCTCCCTGAAAGCGCTGGAAGGGAACCGTTTCGCTGTTTTCAATTCCTGCTCCCGGGAAGAGGGAGGCCACAACATCCAACTCCGGTTCGGCGAGCTGGAAAAATAGAGTATTTCTCCCGTTCTATGTGCGGGAACTCTGCCGCCCGGCCGGAATGAAACGCCTGAAGACCGGCCAACGGCGGCAGGATTTCGGCTCTCAGAAGCGGACATGCAAATAATTTGGATACAAACAGAAAGGCCCCGGCGGTGCAGGCAGAAATTGCCGGCGCCGCCGGGGTCCTCATGTCTCCTTTTGTATACATCGGTTTATTTCGAAGCCACTGTATGATTCGCGTACGTATCCCAATCCGGCTCATAATCGGCTGTGGCCTGGTTCCCCCACATGTCCCAGTCTTTCCGGTCTCCCCTGGCGAAAAGCTCCAAATAAGGGCCGGGAGAACACGCCTCTATAATCGGGATGATCTCATCCGGTTTTCTGGAATGCTCCCGCTTCATGGCCCGGATCAGATTGACCTGGGATCTGCCCGCATGAAGGGTGCGGTTATTGCTGCCCCGAATGCCAAAGAGAAGGATCTCCGTCACATTGCGAAAGTAAAACCCCACACCACGGCCGTCCGGGCAGCCGTCGCCGCGCACCTTTTCCCAGATGATATTGGTCTTATACTGAAAGCCCCAGGCCTTCATGACCTCCAGACCCTCCGGCAGAAGGGCGTTGGGCACCCACAGATACAGGTGGCTCTTTTCCGCCGCGGCCTCTGCGACGGGAAGCTGCTTGATCTCGCTGAGCTTCATGGTCTCATACCGGCGCAGGCGCCTGTGCTCCGGGGCCACCTTTCCCGTCCGGTTCTGAAACTGCCAGGGCGGATCCGCATAGATGGTCCGGTAGGTCTTTCCCTCCGTAAACTGCCGGAAATTTTCTATAGTCTCTTTCAGGGTATCCATTCAAACACCTTCCACACATGATTTCTTGATTCCCACCGCCAGGATCGGGCAGCCTCCGTTCCTCCGGGATTTGAGCCTGTAGAGCAGCTTGCCGATCCACGTTGTGGAAGCCCCGTATTTCCGGATAAGCGGATCCCCCTTATCATCTAAAAGCTCCTTAAAGACGCCGTTGAGCTCTTCTGAGCGCGTGACGATGACCCCCACCTCGGTCAGGCCGCATTCAAAATACGTGCGCATAGCCAGCAGATCCCGGTCAAAGGTCTGGTCCTTGCTGTTCCATTCCAGGTCAAAGGCCACTTTGTTTTTCACAAAATCGATATTATGGCCGTCTATATATCCCTCTATGATTTTTTCGTCATAAGGCTCGTCGGAAAAACGCCCCCTCTGATTGGCCCTTCGGGGGTACATCTTCACCACCAGATCCCCTGTGATACGGATTTCCCGCCATCCTCTGGGATACAGCTGGGAATCGAATTTCTTCGGTATGGGGCTCTCGTTTCCTCCTGCTTTTTTCAGATCTTCCACCGTGATAACCAGGTTTTCAAGGCAGTCCTGCAGCTCGTTCCATTCCTCCGGAAAAGCCCCGTCCAGGATTTCCAGCGCGTGCCCAAAGCTGTGGAATTCATATTTTTCCTGCAGGGTTGGCCGTATGTATTGTTCCGGTATACAATTCCCCCTTGCCCTATCCTGAAATCCGGCGGCGCATCACCAGCCGTTTCCCAACAAACGGCTGGCGGCTTCCCTCTATAAAACAAAGGAAACCGCCCGAAGCGGGGGCAAGCTTCCCCGGTCTTGCGGCTTCACTGCAGCTATATACACATAATACACATAGAAGGACCACTCCGGCAGGGAGGCCCGCAAAGCTCCATCCCCCGGACTGATCTTTAGTATTATACCGCCGGCATCCGTGCCGAATAATTTGATTTCTACCGCGCCTTTCTTTGAGATCCGGCCTGCGCAGCGGCAGAGCCTCTGCGCATCACCTTTTGGCGGCAACAGCCGCCTTGCCGCTCCTGCGAATCTTGAAGCGAGGCCCTTTGGCCTTGCTTTGAGATTCGACTTGCGCAGTGGCAAAGCCTCTGCGCACATTATACCACACAGGCAGAAATAGACAAGCAATAAACGGTAAAAATATAAACAGGAAGCGAAATTATACAGAAAAGTTCCCCCGGATCCGAATTTCCGGATCCGGGGGAACGGCTTCAGCTGGCAGAACGCATATGCAGGCGGAGCCGGTCTGAAATCATAGCAATAAATTCGCTGTTTGTGGGTTTCCCTCTGGTGTTGTGGATTGTATATCCGAAATAAGAGTTCAGGATATCCACATCGCCTCTGTCCCAGGCCACTTCGATTGCATGGCGGATAGCCCGTTCCACTCTGGAAGGCGTGGTCGAATAATCCTTCGCCACACCCGGATACAACTGCTTCGTAACAGCATTGATAATATCCGGAGTACGGACAGCCATCATTATGGAATCCCGCAGGTAATGGTATCCCTTGATATGAGCGGGGACCCCGATCTGATGCAAAATTTCCGTAACCTGTACCTCCAGACCCGTTTCATCGGCTGCAGGCGTGGCCGGTTCAGAGCCGGAGAGGTGCAAAATACGATCCGCTAATTCAGAAGCGTTAAAGGGACTTACCGCAAAATAAGAAGCACCGGACGTCATTACTTCCCGTTCCAGTCTGGGGCTGGAAAAACCGGAAAGGATCACGAATAAGGGCTGTTTTCCTCCCCTGGAGGCGCTGGCTCGCATAACGCCGATCCCATCCAGACCGGGCATAAAAAGGTCGGCCAAAACCACTTCGGGATGAAGAGCTTCGATTTTTTCCAAAAGTTTCAGCCCATCCTTCGGAGAAGAAACGATTTCTAACCCCTTATCTGCAAACACCCTCCCGCATTGCTGCAGAAATTCCTGACTATCGTCAGATACCAACACCTTTAAATGCTTATCCATGCTTTTTAATCCCCCATTTGATTGATTGTGCTGTTATTTTACCATATAATGGTAAAATTGGCAATAGATTTTTTCGATATTTTTCCAAAATAGGGGAACTATATTCTGTATCATCAAAAAACAGACAAAATTAAGCAGCAGCATTTAATGAATCCAAAGAATTCGACACGGTCTGCGATTGACTAAGCATATTTTCGGCGAAAATCCCATATCCTCTAGTAGGATCGTTTACAAAAACATGGGTGACAGCACCTATTAATTTTCCGTTTTGAATTATAGGGCTTCCGCTCATCCCTTGAACAATTCCACCAGTTTTTTCCAGAAGATTTTCATCTGTAATACGAAGGACAAAGTTTTTTCCTTCCTGATCCCCGTGGTAATTGATGGATTCGATCACAGCGCTGTAATATTGCGGACCTTCGTTATCTATGGTTGTGAGTATCTGCACCTCGCCGGTCTGGACGCTTTGTTTCAGACCAATCTGGGTGACAGTTCCCTCAGGTTCCTCCTCCAGCATACCGAATACGCCGCAGGCAGTGTTGGCCCCCAGAGTGCCGATTGCCTCGTCATCGGAAAAGTATCCGCGGAGCTCCCCCGGTGTTCCCCGCATACCTTTTGTCACACCGCTGATAGTGACCGGCAGAATGTCCCCTGTTCGAAGCGGCATGAGCTCATAGGTATCCGCGTCGCAGATACCGTGCCCCAGGCCGCCGAAGCATTGGGATTTCTGGTCATAAAAAGTCAGGGTCCCGATACCTGCGGTGCTGTCTCGGACCCACATTCCGGCTTTGTACGTGTTGTCCGCCTTTGATAAAACAGGCCGCAGTGTGGCAGTTAAGGTTTCACCGCCTCTTTTCAGCACGATTTCCATCGGCTTTCCCTTACTGGCTTCCACCCGTTCAGCGATTTCTCCATTTTCATACACGTTTTCGCCGTCAATGGAAACAATAATATCGCCGACCTGAATGCCGGCTTCTTCAGCAGGGTCCGCTGTTCCATCGTGTGTCAAAATCTGCGCCATATCTACGACCATAACGCCGTTGGTGAACATTCGGATACCGAAAGGTGTGCCGCAGAGTACTACGTTGTTTTCAATCGGTGTGGACACCTGAACACTTTTCACCGGAATACTCTGAAACAGCATCAGTTGCATCGTATTGTCCTGCGTAGAAAGATCGTCTCTGGCAGAGACGATCCCCGATTTCCAGGAAAGGCTGCTGCCGTCCGGAACTGCGTACGCGTCTGCCGTATACCGGTCCGCTATGGCGACGGAAGTAAAAAGCGCTGCCGCTAAAACGGCTACAATTTTTGTAAACGATTGAATTTTCTTTCGCATTGGAATCACCTCCTTTCCTACTTTACTTTTGCCTTCCCGGATAAAAATATAATGTCAGTTATTCGATATACCGTCACAATCTGGAAGGCCTTTGACGTAATTCAGGAAAAACGAGCTTTCAGAAACTATTCCCAATTTCGGAAACAAATAATGCTGGAAGCTAATCTTTAAAAAATTGTAAAAAAAGCTGCTCTGTTTTTAACAGAGCAGCCTTTTCACTCTCGGTCAGCATCGGTTCATCCGCTTTCGTTTCATAGTTTTATAAAGAACTATCACGATATACAAAAGCAAAAAACCGACCAGCACCGCAATCAGTGTATACGTGCTTCCGGAAGACCCCATTTTGACCTCGATCCACAGCTTATCGATTTTCTCATTAATATCGGAAGGAAGAGAAAGAAATACCTCCGATTTTTCTATGATTTCCTCCGGAGGGTAGTAAATGGGATTGCTGGTTATCTCCTCATCCATCAGCTCCTTTGCGGCGCTCTCCGGCGTGGAATACCCTACATACTCCATATTGGCCGCAGCGATTTCAGGGTCGCAGAGGAAATTGATATATGCTTCCGCTTCCGCCTTATGCGGGGCTCCTTCGGGAATGCACATGGCATCCACAAAGAAATTCGTCCCTTCCTCTGTGGGGATGGAAAAACCGATAGAATCGTTCTCTTCCACCAGAATAGCGGCGTCTCCCGCATAATACGGGGCCAGCCATGCTTCGCCGATCTCCATTTTATCAAAAATCTGATCCATTACGTACGCCTGCACCAGAGGCTTCTGCTCCTTGAGAAGCTCCGCAGCTTCCTGCCATTCGGTCATATCTGTGCTGTTGAAGGAATATCCCAGCCTTTTTTGCGCAATACCGAAAGCATCCCGGGGATTGTCAAACATCAGAATTTTGCCCTGATATTGGTCGTCCCACAGAATTTCCCAGCTGGTAGGGGCTTCTTTGATATAGTTTTTATTGTAAAAAATACCCACCACGCCCCACGTATAAGGTACAGAATACTCATTTTGCGGATCGTACACCAGATTCCTGTATTCTTCGTCTATATATTCATAATTGGGGATATTGGAAAAATTCAGCTTCTGAAGCATTCCTTCCTCGATCATCCGGGCGATCATATAATCCGACGGAAATATAACGTCATAGCTGGCGCCGCCGCTTACAAGCTTAGAATACAAGGATTCGTTTGTGTCAAAGGTCGTATAATTGACCTTGATACCTGTCCGCCTGGTGAATTCCTGATTCACATTCAGCGTTCCGTCTGAACCGTCAGAGATATATTCCCCCCAGTTATACACGTTGATGGTCACTCCGGTATCCGGCGCGGCCTCCTCTTCCTCCAAGCCCTCGGCCGATGCGGAGAGAGAAAAGGAAGAACAAAGGAACAGGCCGCACAAAAATAAAGAAAGTATTTTTTTCATGTATCTACCTCGCTCGCGCTGTTTCTTTGGCATTTCCAGTGTCTCCGCTCTTCTTTTTGCTGAAATTGATAATCAGAAGAAGCACGAGGATCGTGCCAAACAGCAGCGTAGAAAGAGCGTTGATTTCCGGGCTGACTCGCTTGCGTGTCATGGAGTAGATATACACCGGCAGCGTCTGCGTTGTCCCGCTTGTGAAATAACTGATCACAAAATCATCTATGGATAGGGTGAAGGCCATAACAGCTCCCGTGATGATGCCGGGCAGAATCTCCGGAAATACGACTTTAAAGAAAGATCGGACAGGCGTGCAGCCCAGATCCTGGGCGGCCTCATAAAGAGAATTATCCATCTGCCGCAGTTTAGGCATCACAGAGAGGATCACATAGGGCAGACAGAAGGTAATATGGGCCAGGATCACGGAAAAGATCCCCAGCTCCACATGGAGGAGCCGGGCTCCGAACACAAACAGAAGCAGAAGAGAAATACCTGTCACGATCTCCGGGTTCACCATAGGCAGGTTCCCTACGTTCATAACAAAACGCTTAGGCCATTTTTTCATACTGTTGATTCCGATTGCCGCCGCAGTACCCAGAATGGTAGCTGCAACAGCCGCTATAATCGCAATAACAACCGTATTGCGCAGAGCGTTCAGAAGCTCTGTGTTGCTGAAAAGCTTCTGATACCACCGCAGGGAAAAACCGGACCACACCGCACGGCTCTTCGTATCGGAATCGTTAAAGGAAAAAAGAATCAGAATCACAATGGGTGCATACAGAAACACAAAAATCAGCGCCATGTATATCCTGGAAAGCGTCTTCTTCACAGTATCTTCCCTCCTTCTGTACTGCCACCGTCTTCGTCAAACTGGTTCATAATACCCATACAGATCAAAATCAGGACCATCAGCACCAAAGAGATGGCGGAACCAAGATAGGGATTATAAGCGTTACCTAAAAACTGCATATCGATCAGATCGCCGATCAGAAGGTTGGAACCACCGCCCAGCATTTTGGAAATGATAAATGTGCTGACAGCCGGAACAAACACCATGGTAACGCCTGAAATGATCCCAGGCATACTCATGGGGACCGTCACCTTCAAATACACCTTGCGGCTGTTAGCTCCTAAATCCTGGGCCGCTTCAATGATGGATCGGTCAATTTTCATTAGCACCGTATACAGAGGCAGGATCATAAAGGGAAGGTAATCGTATACCATACCGAAGACCACAGCTCCCGCCGTATTGATCATGTGCAGCCGGGGAAGCCCCAAAGCCGCCAGAAAGTTATTGATCATACCGTTGTCTTCCAACAGAGTCATCCAGGCGTAGGTCCTCAGAAGGAAATTCATCCACATAGGGAGCATCACCAGCATGATCAGCACACTTTGGCGGCGCAGATTGCTTCTGGAAATGATATAAGCCAACGGATACCCCAGCAGCAGGGAAAAGAGCGTAGCCAGAGCCCCCATCCAGATGGAACGAAGAAATACATCCGAATACTGCCCCACTTGAATGATATTCTCCAGAGTGAAGGCCCCTGTGCTGTCTGTAAACGCAAAATATGCCACCAGAAGGAGGGGCACAATGATAAAAATACACATCCATACGATGTATGGAGCCGATATAGCCTTAGACTTCATCCTCTCTTTCCGCCTCCTCTTCCTTTGCAGCATCTTCCTCCATCTCGTCGCTGAAGGTGCTGTAATCGCCGAATGTCCCGGAATAGACGGACTTTTTCATAATATGGATATCCTCAGGCTGGATGCGAAGCCCTATTTTCGCTCCTACAGGCTGGTAATCTGTGGACTGGACCATCCATTTGAAATCCTCTACATCTACGATGATCTCAAAATGGACGCCTTTGAAGGTAACATTCGTTACGACTCCAGTAAGATATGTAGAATTAGCCTCCACTACGTCTATATCCTCAGGGAGGATCACCACGTCCACACTTTCGTTCTTCTGAAAGCCTGCATCTACACAGCGAAATTTCTTTCCTGCGAAGGAACAGAGATAATCTTCCAGCATGACACCGTCCAGAATATTGCTTTCCCCGATGAAATCAGCCACAAACGCGTTGGCAGGCTCATTGTATATATCTTCGGGCGTACCGATCTGCTGAATCTCACCGTTATCCATGACGACGACCGTATCGCTCATAGAAAGGGCTTCTTCCTGGTCATGCGTTACAAAGATGAAGGTGATTCCCGTAGCCTTCTGTATCTTTTTCAGCTCAACCTGCATATCCTTGCGGAGCTTCAGATCCAGTGCGCCAAGAGGTTCATCCAAAAGAAGGATTTTTGGATCGTTGGCCAAAGCCCGGGCAATCGCTACGCGCTGCTGCTGCCCACCGGAAAGGGAATTTACGTTCCGGTTGGCAAAGCCGCTCAAATTCACCATTGCCAGCATTTCACGGACGGTTTGTTCTACCTGTTTTTCACTTTTCCTGTGCACACGCATTCCGAAAGCCACGTTGTCATACACATTGAGATGCGGGAACAGCGCGTATTTCTGAAAAATGGTGTTTACCTCCCTTTTATGCGGCGGAAGGTCGTTGATTTTTTTTCCATTAAAAAAAACATCGCCGGCATCCGGTTTGACGAAGCCGCCGATGATTCTCAGAGTTGTGGTTTTTCCACAGCCCGATGGACCAAGCAGCGTTACAAATTCGCCGTCGCGGATGCTGAGATTCAAATTTTTCAGCACCTGCTCCCCGTCAAACGATACAGTGATGTTTTTCAAACGGATTATGGAAGTTTCTCCCATTTCATGCATCCCCTTTGCGGTAAAGTAGTTACGCCGGAACCCCAGCGGCTAAGGGCCGCCTGCAAGTTTAACGCCAACCCAGCTTCGCCATTCTCATTGCCCTCCGCAAAGGATTTTTCGCAGCCCGAAAAGGCGCGGCAATAAAACGAAGCCATTTTTAGTTAGATGCAAACGCAACGACTTAAATATAGAGGTTAATCCTTCATTTGTCAATATATTTTTGAATATTTCTTGTTTTTTCGATAAATTTTATGTTTATTTTAAAAAGAGCCTGGAAATCCTCTGATTTTCTCTGATATTCTCGTATTTTCACCATCTTTATTCTATCGAAAACATACAAAAAACCGGAAAAAGCAGGAACCTCTGCCCTTTCCGGTTCGCCTTATTTACTTAACCTATGAAAAATACTTTATTTCTTTTTAGCATGAGCTCTCTTTTCAAAATGGAACATGCCCTTAACAGCTTCCAGCACAGGCCGGAGCCCTCCCTTTCTCTGCAGGAAGAAAATACCGCCTGTCAGCCCCGCGCAAAAAACGACGGCAACAAACACAAATACGGTGTTTCCAGCGTTGCTTCCGCTGCCGGCGGCATCCGCTGTTTCCGCGACCTCAGCCGCATAAGCGGTAGGAACCATGGCTTCCAGAATCGTGACATCCGATTTCTCCGGCTTGGAAGAAAGTTCTGGACCCGCAGCAGAAGAAGACTCGGAAGATTCAGCCGGTTCCTCCTTTACCGGCGCCGCAACAGCCTTATCAGAATACAAGACCTCTAAGGCCTCAGCGTCCATTATGCCGTCCTCTTTCAAGCCGGATTCTTTCTGATACGCAAGCACTGCCGCTTTTGTCGCATCGCCGTAATAGCTGGAAAGTTCCACCTCGGGGGAAAGATATCCCAGAGAAACGAGCCTTTCCTGCATCATCCGCACGAGTCCTGTGTGCAGGCCGGGATAAAGCCGGCCTTTGTCAGGATTCTCTTTAGCGCCGTCTTTAAAGAGGCTTTTTTGAGTTTCCACATCTGCCGTACCGGTCTCCTCAAGCCCCGCGGCCTTCTGATATGCCGCAACAGCATCTCGAATAAAGGCGTCGTAGTAATTGTTTACCATATCGTAATAATAGCCCAAGTCAAAGAGCCGTTGCTGCAGATTATACACAGCCGAGCCCTCGGAACCTAAATCCAGCTTCGTATAAGTAGGCTCTGCCTTCGGCTGAGAGGACGCAGGCTTCTGCGTATTCGTTTTGTTTCCGCTGATATTGGAATTGCCGGAAGGCTTCGGCTTGGAAGCAGAAGAACTCTGCCCTCCGCCGGCCACAGGATTTCCATTGGAAGAGGTGATCTTGCCGTTCCATCCAAAGGTATAGGAAACGCCGTCAATCGTCTTTGTAGTATTCACAACATATTGCCCGTTTTCATAATAATATTTTTCCCCCTGGAACGTGACCCAGCCCGTAGTGGGATAAGAAACTCCGGGAACCTTATACCATTTTACCCAGCGATGCTGTGTAACACCTTCATAGACAATATTATATGCATCACTGCGGCAATCGACAGCCATCCCACCGCCTACATAAACGCCCACATGCCCCTGCATCCACAGGCCGAGGCCATGGATCCTGGGAATACTGGAGACGCTTCCGGAAGCAGAAGCAGAAGCAATCTGTGAACCGCTGCTGCGGGCCGTTCCCGTATATGCATAAATCATGCCGGAGCAGTCGCTGAGATGCACGCCGTTAACCACTTGACCTGCATAACCATATTCATACTGCCAACCGCTGTTATAGCAATTTAGAGCATGTTCGGCAAGCCCCACGCCCGTCTTCCCTGCGGCCTCTGCCTCTACAGCCCCGAACTGAAAGGCAAACACAGACATTACGATGGCCATCACAAGCGACATGGCCGTAAACTTCTTTTTCATGCTGAACGTCCTCCTACAGTAAAGACTTACGCATCTTGATTTCTATACTGAAAACTTCATTCATTGCTGAAACGTATCTTAGTTGTAATAAATTGATTACAATTTGTAACAAATTGGTTACAGCTTATCACACTTCTGCAATAACTTCAACCCCCAAGAGGATTTCTTTTAAATTTATTCATAAATTCTTGCGTATTTTGCAGATTCTGGTTTGAATCCCCCCACTTCTGGACACTCTGAAAAGGAGTTAGTGAGAAAAAGCCAAAGGCTCTATTTTTTGCGCAACATGTTTATTGCGTCAAATTGACTTTCTATACTTCACAATATATAATTCTATTGTACGGTACTACTAATTAAAAATGTGATCACTGCACGATACAGATTGCTAAGAGAAAGGGTGTTAAGTATGAAATATGCAGTCAAATATACAGAACTATATCAAGGGAGGATATGTTCAGCATAGCCTCCAAAAAACAGGAGGATTTTATGTCTTTAGATTTAAATTGGATCGATCCAGAAAAATACTCATTCAACAGCTTCCTTCTTTTAGAGCGGTTTCAGATTCGTCTTATGATGAATTGGGCGGGCTGGAGAAACGATAAAACCATATGGAAAAAAAGTATGGGAATCGCACTGAAAGCAAATCCTGCCGTCAGTTGGTATTTGGCACACCGCTGCCCAGAATGTGCAGCATGTATATATGAACTGGCGGAAAGGGCCTCTTTACCGGCAGATCCGAAGCAAATCCGAGAGGCAGAAAAATATGCTTTGCTGAGCGTTGAAGATTTCATAATGTATACAACGCCCGAAGCTATGGCTAAGCAATGCGATTTTATCCGGGGCTGGAATAAAGAACGCTTGTTTGAGCTTACAGATTTGTCTGGTAAAATTGTTCTGGACGTGGGCGCTGGTTCCGGGCGGCTG
>URRG01000017.1 GCA_900550095.1 uncultured Oscillospiraceae bacterium | reverse complement strand
AAGATATTTTTCCCGGCGCTTTTCTGTTTCCCTGATCCCGTATTTAAGAAGCTGTTGACAAAGCCTCTGAAAGGATTATAATAATTGATATATCAATTATTGATGTATCAATTATATTTTTGGAGGCCGTTTATGGAGAGAACCTTTCATATGCTGCTATACCGGGCGTTCCACGCAGAAAGGAATTATCTTCGTCCTTGCCTGGAAGACATTGGGCTGGAGGTAGGGCAGCCGAAGCTTCTGGCCTATCTGAGCGCGGATGGTCCCTGCTCGCAGCGCAGGCTGGCAGCCTATTTTGATGTGGATTCCGCCGCCGTTTCCCGCATGTTGGATTCGCTGGAACGGAAGGGGTTTATTACAAGAAGAGCGGATGAAAAAAGCCGGCGGTCCAATCTGGTGGAGATCACGGAAAAAGGGCTTCTGGCCTATGAAGAGTGGAAAAGGCACTGCCGGGAAACAGAAGAGATCATGCTCCAGGGATTTGAAGGCGGCGAACGGGAGAAATTTGCGGAATATCTACGGAGAGCATATGAAAATCTTCAGAACAGGGGAGCAGGAAAGAAAGCTGCGGGCGATTCGGCAGTATCGAAGGCTGCAGAGGAAGGCGGTGAAGCTCCATGCGGGATTTGAAACGGCTGCTCGGCTATCTGGGGCCTTACCGCAGGGATATGATTGCCGGGGGCGTCCTGATTATTGCGGAAACCTGCTTTGAGCTGTTTATCCCCATGCTGATGGCGGATTTGATCGACGTGGGGGTGACGAACCGGGATATCCCTTATATCATGAATAAGGGCCTGCAGATGGGGATCTGCGCGCTGCTTTCTCTTGTTACGGGGCTTCTGTATGGAAGGTTTGCGGCCCGCGCTTCTTACGGGTGGGGGTCGCGGATCCGGGAGGCGCAGTATGAAAAGGTGCAGGAATACGCCTTTTCCAATTTGGACCGTTTTGAAACTTCATCTCTCATCACAAGGATGACAACGGATGTAACTGTTCTGCAGAACGCGATCAACGGCGGATTTCGCCCGCTGGTCCGCGGGCCCATTATGCTGGTTTTGGGCGTAGGGCTTTCCTTCTGGATGAATCCCGGATTGGCTGTGATCTTTGTCGTGTGCGCGCCTGTCCTGGGGGTGATCCTTTTCTGTATTCTCCGCAGGGTCGGCCCTATGTACGGCGTTTTGCAAAAGGCCGTGGACCGGCTGAACAATGTGGTGCAGGAGGGAACGACAGCTATTCGTGCCGTAAAAGCCTTTGTGCGGGGCGAATATGAAGAGGAACGCTTTCAGAAGGTAAACGGGCTGCTGATGGAAACCAGCCAGAAAACGTTCCACTATGCGGTTTTGAATCTTCCGGCTTTCCAGCTGACCATGTATACGGCCGTGGTGCTTATCATGTGGTTCGGCGGGAATATGATCCTCTCTTCCCAGCTTCATGT
Source organism: uncultured Oscillospiraceae bacterium (assembly GCA_900550095.1). Taxonomy (GTDB): domain Bacteria; phylum Bacillota; class Clostridia; order Oscillospirales; family Acutalibacteraceae; genus UMGS1264. The sequence continues at coordinate 13,546 of URRG01000017.1, read as the reverse complement.
GGGGGAACTTACGGGTTTTCTCAGCTATGTGTTTCAGGTCATGAATTCCATGATGATGATTTCCAATGTGTTTCTCCTGCTTACCAGGTCTCTTGCCAGCGCTCGCCGCATAGGGGAGGTGCTGGACGAACGGGCGGCGCTTTCCTCTCCCGAAGGGGCTGTGAAGGAGGTGGCGGACGGAAGCGTCGATTTTCGGAACGTATCCTTCAAATACAATCCGGAGGCTAAAGAGAACGCTTTGTCTGATGTGAATCTGCATATCGAAGCGGGGCAGACGGTGGGGATTTTAGGCGGCACAGGTTCTGCAAAAACCACCCTGGTGCAGCTCATCCCCCGGCTGTATGACGCGACCTCCGGTTCTGTAGAGGTAGGCGGCAGGGATGTAAGGGAATACGATCTGCAGGCCCTGCGCGACGCGGTGGGGATCGTATTGCAGAAAAATGTGCTGTTCTCTGGCACTATCCGGGAAAATCTTCAGTGGGGAGCTCCGGAAGCGGACGACGAGACCCTCTGGGAGGCCTGCCGTGCCGCCGCCGCGGAGGATTTCCTCAGACGGATGCCCAAAGGGCTGGATACCGATCTGGGGCAGGGAGGCGTAAATGTCTCCGGCGGCCAGAAGCAGCGCCTCTGTATTGCCAGAGCGCTTTTGAAGCGTCCAAAAATCCTGATTTTTGACGATTCCACCAGCGCCGTGGATACGGCAACGGAAGCGCAGATCCGAAATGCCCTGGCGGGGCTTCGCCATGTGACGAAAATCATCATAGCCCAAAGGATAACTTCGGTGATGGGCACGGATCAGATCGTTATCCTGGAGGACGGACGCATTCATGCGGCGGGAACCCATGAGGAGCTTTTGAAAGGCGACCCGATTTACCGGGAGATATATGCATCCCAAATGAAAGGAGAGGATTTCCATGGCGGCGAGACAGCTCAGCGCGAAAAAGCCTAAAGATCTGCGCTATACCATCGGGACTTTGCTCTCCTATATGGGCAGGCATAAATTCCTTATGTTGGCGGTGGCGGTCCTTGTATCCCTGAGCGCTTTGGCGAATCTGTTGGGAACGTATATGATCCGGCCCGTGGTGAACAGCCTGGAAGGCGGGGATCTGGATACCCTGATCCAGGGGGTGCTCGTTACCGCCGCCATATATACAGCGGGGGTTCTTTCCTCCTATGGATATACGCAGATCATGGTGAAGGCGGCTCAAAAGGTGCTTTTCGATATCCGGAGGGACTTATTCGCCCATCTGCAGACGCTGCCCCTGAGATTTTTCGACGCCCAGCGCCGCGGTGATGTAATGAGCTATTTTACCAACGATGTGGACACCATTTCCGACGCGCTGAACAACAGCTTTGCCATGGCTATCCAGAGCTTTATTCAGATGGCGGGAACACTGCTTATCCTTTTTATACTGAATTGGAGGCTTTCTCTGATTGTGGCTGTCTGCTACGGGGTCATGTTCTGGTATGTGCGCTTCAGCGGAAGGAGAAGCAAGGCATATTATAAGAAACAGCAGGCCTGCCTGGGAGATCTGGACGGCTATATCGAAGAAATGGTAAACGGGCAGAAGGTTGTGAAGGTGTTTAACCATGAGGGGCGCAATCTGGAGGCCTTCCGGCAGAAAAATGAGGCGCTCCGCCGGGCTGGGACGGGAGCTCAGTCTTATGCGGCGACTATGGTTCCCGCTGTGGTGAGCATTTCATATGTGAATTATGCTATTGTGGCTGTTCTCGGCGGAATTATGGCGCTGAACGGAATGACCGATGTGGGGAGCCTGGCCAGCTATTTGGTGTTTGTCCGGCAGGCGGCGGCGCCTATCAATCAGTTTACCCAGCAGAGCAATTTCCTTCTGGCGGCGCTGGCGGGAGCAGAGCGGGTATTCGAGGTGATGGATCAGCCCTCCGAAACGGACGAAGGGAAAATCCTGCTGAGACGGGAGCGGTCCGGCGGTTCCTCCCGGAAGGATGGCGGATGGTTTTGGCAGAGTCCGGAGGGGAAAAAGACGCCGCTTCGCGGAGATGTCCGCTTTCAGGATGTAGATTTTGCGTATGAGGCAGGGCGCCCGATTTTGCGCGGAATCAGCCTTTATGCAAAGCCGGGACAAAAGATCGCCTTTGTAGGTTCCACTGGCGCGGGAAAGACTACCATCACCAATCTGATTAATCGTTTTTACGATATACAGAAAGGCTCCATCCTGTATGACGGCTTTGATATAAAGGATATCCAAAAAGCCGATCTGCGCCGCTCCCTGGGCATCGTCCTGCAGGATACCCATCTGTTCACGGGGACTATAGCGGATAATATCCGCTTCGGAAAGCTGGACGCTTCTCAGGAAGAGATCGAAAGGGCGGCTCATATCGCCAATGCGGATTCCTTCATCAGAAGACTGCCTCAGGGCTATGACACCATGGTGACCTCCGACGGAGCCAATCTGTCCCAAGGGCAGCGGCAGCTTCTGGCTATCGCCCGTGCGGCGGTAGCGGATCCGCCCGTATTGATCCTGGACGAGGCGACTTCTTCTGTAGATACTAGAACGGAAGCCCTGATCGAAAAGGGGATGGACCGGCTGATGAAGGGACGCACCGTTTTTGTAATCGCTCACCGGCTGAGCACTGTCCGCAATGCGGACGCTATCCTGGTGCTGGAACAGGGGAAAATCGTGGAAAGAGGCAGTCATGAAGAGCTCTTGAACCAGAAGGGGTTATACTATCAGCTTTATAAAGGCATGTTTGAGCTTTCTTGATCTACGTTCTGAAAGCAGTAAAAGATAATTGGAAAAGGCGCGCAGGCTGGTTTTCTGCCTGGGCGCCTTTTTCCTTGTGAAAACAGTTCGCGGCATTTCATATGGCCGGGGTATGGATGCCTGGAATAAATAAGATGCTTACAATAGGCACGGACCGATACATAGGACCGGGAGATATCCATTTTGGAGGCTACTTCTCTTTGGGTTAAAGGAGAGCGCCCGTCCAGGCCATAGCGCATGGAAAGGATCTCCATTTCCCGCACGGTGAGGCATTCCCGGATGTACCGGCGCAGCTGTTCGGATTTGATGCGGCTGTCCAGCTCGTCGCAGATGCTGTCCTCGGTGGCCATTACGTCCATGAGCGTCAGCACATTGCCGTCTTTATCGGTATCGATGGGCTCGTTCATGGAGATATCCTGCGCATTTTTCTTAGAAGATCGAAAGAACATGAGGACTTCATTTTCAATACACCTAGCCGCATAGCTGGAAAATCGTATCCCTTTAGAATTATCGAAGGTGTTAGCGGCTTTTATGAGTCCGATTGTACCGATAGAAATCAGATCGTCCTGGTCGTTGGTTCCGGCGTAGTATTTTTTTACGATATGAGCTACAAGACGAAGATTGTGGGCGACTAATTTTGTTCGGGCAGAGATATCGCCCTCCCGGATCTTTTGAAGACATACTCTCTCTTCCTCTGCGGTAAGAGGCCGGGGAAAGGAGCCGTTTCCTGAGACGCGGAGTATCCAGAATAAAACTCCCGAAAACAGGCAGGTGAGCAGTGCTGTCAGCATGAAAATCATCCCCTTATCAGTCAATACTTAAGATGTATGCGGCATTTACCGCTTTTTTGCAAGTCCTATCGTTTTCTCCGGGTCGCTAGACTCATACTGCATACATAAATGAAGACGGATACGGGATAAATGGATATCGTAGGGTGTCGAGAGGTATGGGATAACAAAAGCAGAAAACTGTATGGAAAAGGATCCAATCGCAGAAAAAATGAAAGCTTTGTAATCGTTATATACCGTATCTTTGTGTTATACTGAAACATATAGAAACCTTGTTTTAAAAAAGGCATATAATCGGGGAGGGAGATAATTGCGGATAGTTATAGCAGGTATGGGTTTCCTGGGGGAATATTTGCTCCCTGGGTGCAGGGCTTTGTGTTCGGACCTCGCTTCTTCGCTGGCGGCTGTGAAGGGCTCTGAAAAAGGGCTTGCCGAAAAGCAGAAGCGTTTTCCTTTTCCTGTTTCGGCAGGGGATCTGCCGGAAGTCCTTTGGCGCCGGAAACCGGATATCCTTATTTTTGCGCCTCCTCCCGAAAAGGCGCGGCGTATTTTCAAGGATTCCGTTGTCCCGTATGCCCGTGAGAGGCAGAAGCAGGGTCTTCCCTTCGCGGTATACTCCTTTGTGCCGGATATAGAGCCCTCATGGTTTTCAAAAGAAGCCGGAACGGCGTTGCCGGCTGCAAAGATCATGCCCAGCATGGCGGAGCCTATAGGCGATGTGGATACGTCGCCCCTGGGGGCGAGCCTGTATACGGCTGCAGGTCCCTGGAACAGAGGACAGAAAGAATGTTTGAAGCGTTTTTTGGCTCCTTTCGGGGAATCCTTTCAGCTTGAGGACAAGGATACCATGGCGCTCCTGGCGGGGAAGATCACGAGCCACCTCTGTTGTAATATAGCCATGACGGTTTCCGACGCGGTATCCCACTGCGGGCTGGATGTATCGACTCGAAGAATAGGGGAAGCCATCCGGCATTTTCACCGGTTCCGCCAGAAGGTCCCGTCTGCTGATTTAGCTCCCGCTTCTCTGAGCGGACTTCCGGAAAGGCTGGCCGGTTTTCTGGAAGCACTGGAAAAGGCGTGGTTCGGCGGGATATTGGATTTTACCTTTTCCCGGCCTCTGTCGATTTCCCATGAAACGGCGGAGAGGATCAGCCGCCTTTCCTTTGAGATGAATGTGCTTTCTGTTCAGCTGGAAGAACGCGGAAAGCTCGAAGAGAACACACGAAACCATGCCACCTCCGGCGGGCTTCTGGAAAGAGGCTGCCGTTTGTTCGGCAGCTATGTAGAGCGGGAATTGAGCGCAGCTGTAGGAAAAGCGCTTGCGGGGACCTGTCCTCAGTCCTTTTTCGATCTGCTGGAGGGCTGGAGCTTTCTTATTACGCTGGCTGTTTTCAGACATGGGGACCGCTTGGGAAACAAATGAGCTTATTTGGCCGGTTGGGGCGGGCAGCAAAATATTTAGGATTTTCAAAAACTTTTTTCTATGCGCATGCGTCTATCTATTAGATAACAGAGCTTTTCCGAGCAATGCTTCAGGCCGGACAGCGGCGCGTAACAACGCTGCGGATAGGAATACTATATGAAGGAACATAAGGGAGTTGGCGTCGTATGGATAAAAAAGTAATGCACACAAGGAAAAAATACCGCAGAAAGAGACGGTCTGTGATTGCGATTACCTCTGTAGTCCTTGTGGCTGCATTTTTAACCGTTTTAGGGATCGGCCTTCTTTTGCGGCAGTTTTTGTCTTCAGAAGATATCTCCGCCGGCGAAGCGGGAAGCAGCGGCTCTGCTGCGTCTGAAACAGTTTCTGCAGAGTCTTCTTCTGAGGCTCCGGACGCTTCCTCCGCTTCCCCTTCCAAGGATAAGGACTCAGACGGAAGCTCTGTTCCGTCGAAGGTTTCCGAGCCGCCCTCTTCGGCGGAATCTTCCGAGCCTCAGAGTTCTTTGGGCGGGGAAGAAAACAGCGAGCTGAACGCACATTTTGCCAACGCCTGCTTTATCGGGGATTCCCGCACAGAAGGGCTCCGTCTTTACGGCTCTGCCCCTACGGCCACTTTTTACAGCGCAGAGGGATTGGCGGTGAACACAGTGTTCACTCAGCCAGTGGTGACGATAGGCGGAAAAAAGGTTTCGGTGGTAGAAGCCCTTCAGAAAGAATCCTTTGACAGGATTTATATCATGTTTGGCATCAATGAGCTGGGCTGGCCTGTAGATTCCTTTGTGCGCTCCTATGGGAATTTTGTCCAGAAGGTGAAAGAGCTGCAGCCCAACGCGCAGATCTATGTGGAAAATATTTTCCCTGTTACGGCAAACAAATCCAGCCAGAGCGATATATATAATAATGCCAATATCCGCACTTTCAATGAAAAAATCAAAGCTATGGCCCAGGAAAAAGGAGTCGCATATGTGGACCTTTATTCTATGCTGAGCGATGGAGACGGGAATCTTCCCAAGAATTGTTCACCGGACGGCGTCCATTTGGAGCGGGAATACTGCGATAAATGGATGAGAAGCCTGATGGAGAATGGGGACTGATGTTGTTTCCTCCTCCCGGGCCGAGGAGGAGCTGGAAATCTTTATCCGGGAGAATCAAGGCGATTTTTACCGCCTTGCCTGCAGCTATGTAAAAAATCCCGACGAAGCTATGGATGTGGTGCAGGAAGCGGCTATAAAAGCCTTTGTGCATCTGTCTTCTCTTCGTAAACCGCAGAATATGAAGGCGTGGTTTTATCGGATACTGGTCAATGAAAGCCTCACCTGGCTGCGGAGAAAAAGAAGGGTCTGCACTGTTTCCTCTGAATTTCTCGATAAAACCCAGAGCGATGAGCATGCAGAGCGCTTCGATGAAAATCTGGATTTGTATAAAGCAGTGCTCCAGCTGGAACCTAAATTGCGGACCGTGATTTTTCTTCGTTTTTTTGAGGGGATGAAGCTCGAAGATATCGCCGCAGTGACGGATGCACGGCTGAGCACGGTAAAAACCAGGCTTTACAGGGCTCTTCGGAAACTCAAAGAGATGCTGGGGGAGGAGATTACAGCTTGAAGGATTTACATAAAGCCAAAGAGGCGTATGATTCGATCCGCGTTCCGGAAGAATTGGAAGAAAAATTGGAGAGAGCTTTTCATACAGGCAGAGCTAGATGGAAAAAACGGCGTATTCATACAAAAATTGCGCAGAGCTGCACATGCTTCTGTATTCTGGTATGCGCCGCTTTCATAACTCTGGTGAATACAAACGCGGTATTTGCGGAAGGCGTTTCCTCTATTCCTGTTTTAGGTTCTCTGGCCAGGGTGTGTACGTTTGTGGAGTTCAGGGAAGAAGATGAGTCGGCGTATATACAGGTCCGTCTCCCGGAGCTGAAGAATACAGGGAATACGGAACTGGAAACCAAGATCAACCGGCAGATCAAGACCAGTATGGAAGAGCAGCTTGCGCAGGCCCGCGAGGAGGCGCGGGCGGAGTGGAACGCATATTTGGACACGGGAGGAGATCCTGCCGAATACATCCCCGCGGAGGTATGCGTGGACTATGAGGTGAAATCCAGTGAGGGCAATGAGATAAGCTTCGTTGTCTGGCTCAGCCGGATCCGTGCGAACTACTACAGGGAATGCGTATATTATAACTATGATTTGGCTACTGGCAACGAGATTACCCTGCAGGATCTTCTGGGAAGGGACTGGAGAGAAAAGGCCTACTCATTGATTCTTTCCGAAATGAAAAAGCGTGAAGAAAAAGCAGGAGAGGAACTGTATTTTCGCTTGGATACGGGAGAGTATGCGTTTTCAGAACTACCGGAATCGCCGGACTTTTATATCAATAAGGCCGGGAACCCGGTTATTGTGTTCGGCAAATATGAAATAGGCTATGGCTATATAGGGGAACAGGAATTTGAGATCCCCGTCTCTGGAAAATAGGTTTTCAAGGCGTATGGTCCGGACTTTCTTATCTGCAGGATAAAGGAGGCTCCGGGCCTGTTTTTATCCATTGCGGCGGCGGAACAGAAAAGATACTTCAACCGGCAATGAGGGAATTGTTATTTTCCCGATTTCAGTATATGATAGATATAGAGAATGCAGTAAATAGAGATTGTGAAATTGTGAAAGAGGAGGCTTCCTTATGAGACTGCAAAAGGGACGCAGGGACAAAATAACGGTTCGGGATATCTTTTTGACGCTTGTGGGCACATTGCTTTACGCTTTGGGAGTATACATTTTTACGGCTCCCAACCAGATCGCTCCCGGAGGCGTTTCGGGCTTTGCGACGATTCTCAACCATCTTACACAGGCTCCTATCGGTACGGTGACGGCGCTCGTGAATCTTCCTCTCCTTATTCTAGGATGGTTTTATCTGGGACATCCCTTTATTTTGAAGACGCTTGTGTCCGTGGCCGGCTTTGCGGTGTTTTATGATTATACCCTGGTGCCGCTGCAGATGCCGCAGTACCAGGGGGATCACCTTCTGGCATCTCTGTTCGGAGGGGCTCTGATCGGCATAGGGCTCGGCGTGACATTTTTAGGGGAAAGCTCTACCGGCGGAGTAGATATCAGCTGCCTGGTGCTTCAGAAGAAATTTCCTCATATGAAGATCAGCAGTCTGGTCTTCCTTACCGATATGGTCATTATAGCTTTCGGCGCCGTGGCGTATCAGACAATCGAATCCGCCCTGTATGCTCTGGTAGCTATGTTTGTGCAGACAAAATTCATCGATGTGGTGCTGTATGGAGCGGATGTAGGAAAATTGGTCACTATTGTCACAGTAAAGGGGGATAAGGTGTCGGAACGGATATTGGTCGAGCTGGATCGCGGCGTGACAAAAATAGATAGCGTAGGAGCTTATTCCGGGGACAGCAACCAGACTCTTCTCTGTGCGGTGAGGCAGAATGAGTATCATAAGCTCCAGAGGATTGTATACGAAAGCGATTCAAACGCTTTTATGATCGTAAGTACAGCTACCGAGGTGTTGGGAGACGGCTTTAAAGCCTCTGAGCATGTGCAGAAATAAAAGGGACAGAAATTTTCGGGATGCAGGAAACGTGAATCTTACGAAGGCTGAAAAATCAGTCTGCAGTCTCCAGAAAGCGTATTTATGTGCGCAGAATTTTTCGGTTTTGCTCCCGTTCACTACATAATTTGGCTATTTAGAAAAGCCTTACATGCGGGAAAACCGTCTGTAAGGCTTGTTTTTTCCAGTGCATGAAATATGTATCGATCAGCCGGCTTGCTTTATACAGCTCTTCTTTTCTCTGCATATCTGTTTTATTTAATCGGGTTTGATTGGGCATCTGAGGATGGATGCGATACTGCAAACTTTTCCGGCCATAACAATACCCCCAGCTGCAGTAATGCTGTTTTCCTGCAGCTGGGGGCGTTTTAGTGATTGTCTGCTTTATTCAGAAGAAAAGCAAAACGATCATATTTGTGCAGATTTAGAAGTAAAAATGGTCTGTATTCTATCCAGTAAATGCCGACCTGCAAGGACGTTTTCCCGTTCTGAACTTCGCACGGAAGGCACAGAAGGCGCTGTACTCAACGATTAACTCTGTTTTCAGCGGCCCTTTCCGGAACCGGCGCAGGTTCTTCAGCCTTCACGCCGGGATGCCGCCTGTAGATCAGGATGGCGATCAGGCTGAGAACGGCTGTGACAGCAAAAACGACGATTGCCATCGTATAATTCTGAGAGCCCAGGGCGTCGCCTCCTAATGTGGAACTGATAACGGAAGGGATCCGGGCTATAAGGGAAAGCCCGAGAAACACACGAAGTTTCATAGGGGTAAGCCCGATAAAATAGGTGAGCACATCTTTTGGCGTTCCGGGAATCAGAAAAGCGATAAAGATTATAAGGTTCAGCTTCCGATGATTTTGGATAAAGCTCAGAGAATTCAGCTTTTCTCTCGAAATAAAGGCCTCCACCATCCGGACGCCCAAAAGTCTGGTAAAAGCATAGATAATGGCGGAACCGAGAGCCACGCCCGCCAGACAAAGAAGCATGCCCTCCCAGGCGCCGAAAGCATAGCCCGCGCCTATTTCCATTGGTTCGCCCGGAATGACGGCAACGACCACCTGCAAGACGGTCATCCCGATAAAGGCCAGACGCCCCCAAAGATGGTGGCTGTCCACCCATTGACGGAATCCCTCAGGATCCTCCAGTTTTTCGATCAGAGGCCCTCCCACGGTAATGGTGACCACCGCAAAAAAGAGGATCAGAACTACAAAAGAAACGGCACTGACGATTTTTCGCCGGAGGCGGTAACGCCTTTCTTCCTCCGAGTCCTTTTCGGCTTTCTCAGCTGCAGGCGCTGAAATGGGGACAGCGCCCTCTTTCTGATCGTGTTGGGGGATTTTTTGTAAACATTCAGTATGATTTTCTGAAATATTACCTTCTGTATCAAATTCGGGGCTGGCGGCGCCCGAAATATCCTGTTCCTTCTTTTGTTCCGTCATATTTATCAGCTCCTTCTACGTAGAACATCACCATCTTACTACAGGAAGGCCGGAACTGGCAAGGGGGAAAGGCAAAATGTAAGAGTATCGTAAGCATTCTGTAGCAAATAGGAAATACATAGCCGAGGAAAGAAGCAATCTGGACAGATATTTCCATATGACTAAAAACGTCTGCAGATTTGATATAGGAAAATGTATAGTTCTGTCATAAAATAATACATCATATAAAATCCAGTATACTCAATTCTGTATGTAGTCTGTCCTTTTGAAACGCCGGTATACAGCTGTGAGGGAAGAATGGGAGAGCAAATGCCCGCAGCTCCGGCTTTCTACGGGCTATAGACGGAAGATATCATTATAAGGGAAGAGGGAATGTGTGTGGAACATACGGAACAGCCGCGGCAGAATAAAATGGGGATCGCCCCTATGCTGCCTTTGATCGTGAGCATGTCGGTGCCGGCGATGTTTTCGATGCTGGTGCAGGCGCTTTATAATATTGTGGATAGCTACTTTGTCTCGCTTGTCAGCGAAGACGCTCTTACGGCGGTCTCTCTGGCGTTTCCCATTCAGACGCTTCTGATCGCTCTGGGTGTGGGAACGTCTATCGGCCTGAATTCGCTTGTTTCCCGCCGCCTGGGCGAGGGAAACCGAAAGGAGGCGGACAGCGCCGCTACTCATGGGCTGATTCTGGGGGCGGTAAACTGGCTGATCTTCTTTGTGATAGGCGCCTTTTTTTCCCGCACGTTTTTCAGCTCATTCACCTCGGATGCTTCCATTGTCGATATGGGGACGGAGTATATGAGCGTTGTGTGCGTATTTTCCTTCGGCGTCTTTTTAGAGGTCAACGTGGAGAAGACTCTGCAGGCCACGGGAAATATGATCATGCCTATGGTTTTCCAGCTGACCGGAGCGCTGACCAATATCATTTTGGATCCGGCGTTTATTTTCGGTTTCTGGATTATTCCGGCTATGGGTGTGAAAGGAGCGGCTGTGGCTACGGTGATCGGGCAGATACTCTCCATGATAGTGGCGCTGGCCGTGCTCTTCCTGCGCAAGCATGAGGTAAAAATCCGTATGCGGGGGTTTCGCCTCCGCTGGAGGACGATCCGAGATATTTACGCCGTGGGGATCCCTTCTATCATCATGCAGTCCATCGGCTCTGTAATGACGATGGGGATGAACGCCATCCTTCTGAGCTTCAATACGACGGCGGTAGCCTTTTTCGGCATTTATTTCAAGGTGCAGTCCTTTGTGTTTATGCCTGTGTTCGGCCTGACCCACGGCGTCATGCCTATTATGGGATATAATTTTGGAGCCAGAAACAAGAAACGCCTGACCTCTGCTTTAAAAATAGGAGGCGTTATAGCTTTTTGCATCATGATCGTGGGGATGGCTGTGTTCTGGATCTGTCCCCGGCAGATTTTGGGTATCTTCCAGGCATCGGATACGATGCTGCAGATCGGCGAGCCCGCCCTTCGGATCATCAGCCTCTGCTTCCCGGCGGCGGCTCTTGGGATTATCGCCTCTACGCTTTTCCAGGCCGTGGGAAGCGGCGTTTCCAGTCTGATCATTTCTCTTCTGCGGCAGCTGATTATTCTTCTGCCCTGCGCCTATCTGCTTTCCATGGTCAGCCTGGAAGCTGTGTGGTACGCTTTCCCTGTTGCCGAGGTGGTCTCCCTTATTGCCAGCCTTTTCATTTTGTGGCATATTTACAGGAAGCGGATCCGCCCCATGGAAGCTGCAGGCTGTGCCGCAGAATAACATTTTCCGCAGGCTTTGATGCCGGCGCGGGCGGTTTCCGGAATCTGGCTGTTCTCCAGGAGGATATGGTCCTTTCATCAGAGGGGAGCATGGATGCAAGCAAGGAGCAGCAGTGCAAGAGCCGAAATGCAGCGGCATTTTGAGAGCGGGTGAGGCGGAAACCACGGAAGAGCGAAATAGCGTATACCGGCGGTATTATAGATTTTTGAAAGAAGCTTTTCTGTCTGCTGCTATTGGTCATATTTTATAAGCGTTTTTCTGTTCTGCAGGGGATAACGGCTGAGACGAACGCCGAATAGTTGGATATAAAGGGTATTTTCGGCAAGAATACACAGCATCATGTGGATGCGGCGATAAAAATTAACCTGTGAAAATGAATGATATAGTTTTTGTGACCGATTTGTGACCAGCTTACGGTATACTGATACTACAAGCAAGGTTTAGAAACGGGGGAAGCAATTATGCAGGCGATGTCATACAGGCCTTATGCCAGCGGATCCTGCACGGTCAGTATACTGCGGCCTGCAGAGTGCGCCGGCGTCATGACGAGCCGGTACTTTCATAAATCCATCGGCTTTAGCGGCGAATGGGAACTGATTGAGAGCATTGATTCCATGCTGAATCAGGTCGGAGGGCCTCAGGAGGCCTTTACTCCCAGAAATTTTCTGAAAGCTTCCCGCAAAAATATGAAGAACAGGAAGGCGGAGGAAGAAATGGCGGCGGATACCAACATTATACCTATGCAGGCTGAAACAAAAGCGACCTTCGTAATCGATGTGCAATACAGGCAGCATGCCAGCTGGCAGGGAACGATCACATGGGCGGAAAAGGGAGAGACCCGGCGGTTCCGCAGCGTTTTGGAAATGCTGCGCCTGATGAGCGAGGCCCAGCCTGAGCAGGAAACCGTGGATTGGAAAGGCGAAGAGTAGTAGTGATCCGCCGGTTTTCTGTGTTTTTGGCAGAAAGGCCAGCGGAGCAGCGGACCGGCATACGTGATGTAGAAATACGGTAGAGATAAAAAGGAAAGCGTCTGGGATTCGGACGCTTTCCTTTTTTGCACACGTTTGCGGCAGAGATATTGCGCAAAAGAGGAGCAGGGGGTATACTGGAAATGAAAAATTCTGCTATATCCAAAATGCGATAGCTGCGGCATACGCATTTTCTCAGTTGAAATGAAAGGATTGTTTGAAATGAATCTGTTGGAGGCAGCCGCTGTCCGTGTTTCGAGAAGATCGTTCATAGGTCCTATAGGGGAGGAGGATTTTTCGCATCTGCGGGAATTGGCAGCCCGATACAGTGAGCTCGCGGAGGCGGAAATCCGGCTTTTTCACGGGCTTGGCCCCTGCTTCAAGGGATTTCGCGCCAGCTATGGCATGTTTTCCGGGGTGGAAGACGGCTTTCTGCTGGGGGGCGAACACCGCACGGTGGATCATATGGAAAAACTGGGATATTACGGAGAATTATTAGTGCTGGAGGCTGCCGCCCGGGGGCTGGGGACCTGCTGGGTGGGCGGGACCTACCGGCAGGACATGCTTCCGCCTTCCGCCCCGAAGCCTGTGGATATCGTGATCGCTGCCGGTCGTGTGGAACAGAGCGGTTGGAAGGAAAAGGCGGTATACCGTATGGTGCATCGGGGAAAAAAAGGCCCTGAGCGTCTGTACCGTGCGGATGAAACGCCGCCGGACTGGTTCCTGCGGGGTGTGGAATGCGCCGCGCTGGCGCCGTCGGCCGTAAACCGACAGCCCGTCACCTTTCTCTGGAAAGACGGCAGTGCTTCTGCCATCGTGCCGGATATGCGCGATCTGCATCCAG